>JBJTEN010000136.1:0-34622 GCA_046092925.1 Phenylobacterium sp.
GCCGGGCCGCCAGTCCGGCAGACCCGCCCAGTCCACCTGGGGGGCGGGCGTCCCGAGGGCGGCGGAGACTCGGGCGGACAGGGCCTCCCACTCGGCCTTGACGAAGCCCTCCATGACCGGCGCGGTCACGCCCTCTGCGTCCGTCCAGAAGACAGCCGGCACGCTCTCGAAATCCCAGGCGAGGGAGGTGCGAAGGGCGCTGTCGTCCAGGATGGGCAGGGTCAGACCATGGCGGTCCCGCAGGATTTCGGCTCCGTCACGCGCCTGCGCCACCATCCAGACGTCGGCCTGCGCACCCCAGGTCCGGTGGAAGGCCTCCAGGATCGGCGCGACGAGGTTGCAGGTGGCGCAATCCTCCTTGGCGAAGCAGACAAGGCCTGGACGGCCGGTGGGGAAGCTTCGCGCCTCGCCCTCGAGGTCTCGAAGGCTGAAGGCCCCCGGGGTCTTGCTCATGTCGTCCTCCTCCAACCTGCCCCCGGTTCGGAGCCCATTCTGGCGGAGGTGGATGGGAATCGAACCCACCACACGCCGGTGCGACGTGTCTCCGGTTTTGAAGACCGGGGAAGCCACCAGACTCCAGTCACCTCCATCGGGAGGAACACTAGTGCGGGACGGGGGGCGGACCGAAGCGGTTTCTTGAACGGAGAACCTGACGGACATCGCCGCGACGGACGGTGTCGCCCCGGGCGTCGAGGCATTCGAGGATCGGGACGATGAATTTTCTCGACGTCGAAAGGGCGGCCCGCGCTTGCCCGGTTGTGAATTCAGACGGGGGCGGAAACCTCGCCTCCAGGGTTTCCAGGGCGGCGTCGAGGGCGTCGAGATGGAAGACCAGGGTCTGGCGGAGGGCGTGGTTCCTGAGGGCCGTCATGCGTCCGGATCCGACCAGAAGATCCACAAGCCCGGCCTCGAAGCCGGAGGGATCCGGCGGCGTCACGCCGCCTGACCTGAAGGCCGCCTCGATGCTGGCGAGCCGGGCCGTCTCCTCCGGAGAAAGGGCGGCGAAGGGGTCGTGGTCGGCTAGGGCGACCTGGCCCCGGGCGATCCGGATGGCGCCCTCGGCGAGGAGCCGGGCCTCCACATGGGCGACAAGATCCGCCGGCAGGCGACGCGCGAGGCGGGCGCGCAGGGCGCCCAGCGACACATGGGCGCGGGCCGGCTGGTCCTGATGGGCCTGCGCCAGGGCGTCCAGATAGGCGCGGGATGCGGAGTCCAGCGCCGCCTCGGAGGCGAACAGGCCGGCGTCGAGGCGGCGGCGCGTACGCTCCAGCCAGGCCTCGACCTCCCCGGCCGGACGCCGGGAAAGCCGGCGGGCCTCGGGGAGGGAGACGGCCCCCCCGTCCCGTCCGGCGAGGGCCTCGGCGATCCCCTCGAGGTCCCCCGCGGCGGCGGCGGCGAGCAGGACGCGACGGGCGTCAAGGGTCTTGGCCCTGAGAACCGGAGCGAGGGGGTCGAGCACCTCGCCCCCGGCGAGCGTTTCGGCGGGCGACGGCCGGCGCAGGATCAGGCGCTGGCCCGAGTGGACGGGGACCGGGGCGGAGAACCGGAGCTGGGCCAGCCCCTCCCGGCCGGGCTCAAGACCGGACGTGTCCAGGAGGCGAACGCGGGCCATGTCCTGTCGTGCGCCCCAGAGAACCCTGACCTCGTCTCCGGACCGAAGGGACCGGGCGGCCCCGGGCGCGACCCTGAGGCGGATGTCGACCCGGCTGGACGGCTCCAGGGCGCCCGGCGCGCAAAGCACCTCGCCCACCTCGACCTCCCCGGCGGAGACCCCCCGGAGCGCGGCCGCAGCCCGGTCGCCGGGATGCGCCGCAGGCACGGACTGACCGTGAACCTGAAGCTGGCGCAGATAGACCCGGCGGCCGGAGGGCTGGAGCACCGCCTCGCCGCCCGTCGAGAGCGTCCCGCCCTGCAGGGAACCCGTCACCACGGTTCCCGCTCCGGGCAGGGTGAAGACCCGATCCAGCGGCAGCAGGGCGCCCGGCAGGCTCGGTGGCGGCGGGCTGCGCGCGACCCTCGAGCGCAGCGCCGCGTGCAGGGCTTCGAGGCCCTCTCCGGTCTGGGCCGAGCAGAAGACGAAGGGCGCGGCGTCCGCCGCGGATCCGGCGAGTTCCCCCCTCAGACGGGACTCCAGGGCGGGCCTTTGCGACGCCGGGACAAGATCCGCCTTGGTCACCGCCACAAGGCAGGCCTCCAGGCCCAGCAGGCCGGCGATCTGCAGATGTTCCCGGGTCTGGCGACCGATCCCCTCCGAGGCGGACACCACCAGCAGGGCCGTCCGGGCTCCGGCGGCGCCCATCACCATGGCCCGGATGAAGTCCTCGTGGCCCGGCGCATCGAGGAAATCGACCCCGCCCTCCGGATAGGCGCGCCAGGCGAAGCCGAGGGCGATGGACATCCCCCGCGCCTTCTCCTCGGGAAGCCGGTCGGTCTCGACGCCGGTCAGGGCGCGCACCAGGGCGGTCTTTCCGTGGTTGACGTGGCCGATGACGACTACGCCCAGGAACGGAACGACGCTCATCGGATGCGCTCTCTCCTTCGAGACAGACCAAGCCCCCTACCTAAGTCGATCCCGGCCCGCGGTCATCCGCCTTGCGCGCCTCGGCGACTTCGGGTTCGTTAGCGCCAGCTTGCCGAGGGAGGCCGCCGTCAGCTCCAAGAAACCCCATGGCGTCCATTCGGACCCTCGCCGACGGCTCCCTGCGGTGGGCGTGGTCTGCGAGGATCCCGCCGCCGCCCCCCTGAAGGCCCTTCACGGCGCCGAAGCCGTGACCCGCGCGGTGCGGGGCGCCCTGTCCGAAGCCCGCGCCCGGCTGGCCGTGCGGCAGGATCGGGCGCCTACGGTCGCCGACCTCCTCGAGACGGCGGGCCGCCGGCTGGCGGACAGCCGGCGCGAGACCCTCTTTCCGGTGATCAATGCGACAGGAGTCGTCATTCACACCAACCTTGGCAGGGCGCCGCTGGCGCCGGAGGCCATGGAGGCGATCCGGATGGCGGCCGACTTCACCAACCTCGAGATGGATCTCGACAGCGGACGGCGCTCGTCCCGGCACGAGCACCTCGACCGTCTGATCGCCAGCGTGACCGGGGCCGAGGCGGGCCTTGCGGTGAACAATTGCGCCGGAGCCGTCCTCCTGGCCCTTGCGGCGCTCGGCGGAGGCGGACCGGTCATTGTCTCCCGGGGCGAGCTGGTCGAGATCGGCGGGGGGTTCCGGGTTCCGGACGTGGTGGCCCAGAGCGGTTCCCGGCTGGTCGAGGTGGGAACGACCAACCGGACCCACCTGCGCGACTATGAGAGGGCGATCTCCGACCATCCGGACGCCCGGATTCTGCTGCGGACCCACCCCAGCAACTTCCGCATCACGGGCTTCACGAGCACGCCGCCCCTCGACGCCCTGGCCCACCTCGCCCATGCGCGAGGCCTGATCCTGGTCGAGGACCTTGGCGGCGGCGCCCTGGTCGACCTGTCGGCTCACGGCGTCCCGGGCGAACCCACCGTGCAGGACAGCCTGAAAGCGGGGGCGGATCTGGTGCTGTTCAGCGGCGACAAGCTCCTGGGCGGGCCGCAGGCCGGGCTGGCTGCGGGCCGCAAGGCGACGGTGGAGGCCCTGGCGGCGCATCCCCTGGCCCGGGCCCTGCGCCTCGACAAGCTCTCGGTGGCGGCGCTGGCCGCAACCCTTCGCCTCTACCTTCCGCCTTCCGACCCTGTCAGGAAGGTGCCTGTCCTGCGCCTGCTGGCGCAATCGACGGACGAACTGGAGGCCCGGGCGGAGGGCGTCAGGACGGCGCTGAGCGACATTCCCGGCCTCGTCACCGCCACCGTCGCGACCGAGGGATACGCGGGCGGAGGCGCCCTGCCCATGCTCGCCCTGCCTGGCCGGGCGGTGAGCCTTCGCAGCGATCTCCTGTCCGCCGAGGACCTCGCCCTTCGCCTGAGGACCGGCGGAATCCGGGTGCTCGGGCGGATCGATCACGAGACCCTGTTGCTCGAAATGCGCACGGTGGAGACCCATCAGGCGCCCGCCCTGGTCGAGGCGGTCCGCGCCGCCCTGGGCGCGCCGGAAGTCCCGTCCCCGGCGCATCCGCCCGGCGCCCCTTCCCCCGGCTGAGGCGCAGCCACATATCCGCGTGGCCGTTGCGGCCGGACGCCAGGTCCGGGCGGCGGCGGAGCTCCTCTGTGCCTGACGCCCTGATCTTTCCGCCGACGCGCGCCGACGCCCTGGATCGGCTCAACCGCTTCGCACCGGCGGCGGGCCGGGCCTATGCGGAGGGACGGAACTTCGATCCGGGGCCGGAGCAGGACGGCAAGGTCTCGCGCCTGTCGCCCTATCTTCGTCGCCGCATGATCAGCGAGGCCGAGGTCATCGCCGCGGCGCGGTGCGCCCATGGCGATGACGGGGCGCACAAGTTCGTCCAGGAGGTCCTCTGGCGAACCTACTGGAAGGGCTGGCTGGAAATGCGCCCGTCGGTCTGGTCCGGCTTCCTCGAGACCTGCGAGCGCCAGAGGGACGACCTGTCGGACCACGGGGCCCTTGCCGACGCCGAAGCGGGGCGGACGGGCCTGGAGGGCTTCGATGACTGGGCCCGCGAGCTGGCCCGGACGGGATACCTGCACAACCACGCCCGCATGTGGTTCGCGTCGATCTGGATCTTCACCCTGCGCCTGCCTTGGGCCCTCGGGGCGGACTTCTTCCTGCGTCACCTCCTCGACGCCGACCCGGCCAGCAACACCCTTTCCTGGAGGTGGGTGGCGGGCCTGCACACCCCCGGGAAGACCTATCTGGCGACCCGTGAGAACATCGCCCGCTTCACCGGAGGGCGGTTCGCGCCCCAGGGGCTCGCCCGCGAAGCCGTCGCCCTTCCGGACGCCCCGCCGCCGCCGCCAAAGCCGCCGCCGCCCGCCGCACAGAGGCCGCCGCCCTGCCCCTTTGTCCTGCTCGTCACGCCCGAGGATCTCGATCCGGAGCCTCGCCTCCAGGATGAGAACCAGACGCTCGCCGTCGTCATGGCCGATGACCCCGGACTGTCGTCCGGCGACCTCGCCTTCCGGTTCACCCAGGGCGCAGCACGCGATGCGGTCGAGCGTCTTGCAGGCCGGCTGAAAGGTCCGGCGGGCCTCCTTCCGGACCTGAGCGCGGAGAGGCTCGCCGGTGCGGCGCACAGCGCCGGGGTGAGCCGGATCGTAACGCCCTACGCCCCTGTCGGCCCGACCGCCACCGCCCTGGCGCAGCTCGCCCCTGCCCTCGCGCAGGAGGGACTGGAGATCGTCCAGGTCCGCCGCGCCTGGGACGACCGCCTGTGGCCGCACGCGCGAGCGGGCTTCTTCGCCTTCCAGAAGGCGATCCCCGCCCTGCCCGGTGTGGAGACCGGTGCATGACCGGTCCGCTGCACGTGGTGTGGTTCAAGCGCGACCTGCGCGTGGAGGATCACCGGCCGCTGGCCCTGGCGGCGCGCGAGGGACCCGTGCTGCCACTCTACATCGCCGAACCCGGCCTTTGGGCTCAGCCTGACGCCTCGGGCCGGCAGTGGGCCTTCGTCTCGGAGTGCCTGATGGAACTGACGCAGGCCCTTGGGCGGTTGGGCCAGCCCCTCTGCATCGAAGTCGGGGAGGCGGTGGAGGTGCTGGGCCAGATCCATGCGCGCCACGGCGTGGCCGCCCTCTGGAGCCATGAGGAAACGGGAAACGACTGGACCTATGCCCGCGACCGCGCCGTCGGCGCCTGGGCCCGGGCTGCGGGCGTGCCCTGGAAGGAAATGCGGCAGTCCGGGGTCATCCGCAGGCTGAAGTCCAGGGACGGCTGGGCCAGGGCCTGGGACCGAGACATGGCGGAACCGGTGACGCCGCCGCCGGCGGCCCTGCGACCCCTCGGCGGCGACTGGAGGGATCAGGCGCCCTCCGCCAAGGCGCTGGGCCTCGCCCCGGATCCCTGCCCGCTTCGCCAGCCCGGCGGCAGATCGGGGGGCCTGGGCATGCTGTCGAGCTTCCTCGAGGAGCGCGGGCGCGACTATCGGAGGGAGATGTCGAGCCCGCTGACGGCCTTCCGGTCCAGTTCGCGGCTCTCGCCCCATCTCGCCTGGGGAACGCTCTCCATGCGCGAGACAGCGCAGGCGACGTGGGCGCGCCAACGCGAGGTCAAGGCTCAGGGATCACCTGAGGCCCAGGCCTGGCGGGCCTCCCTCGCCTCCTTCTCGGGGCGCCAGCACTGGCGGGACCACTTCATCCAGAAACTCGAGGACGAGCCGCGGCTGGAGTTCGAGAACCTCCATCCCGCCTACGACGCTGTCCGGTCAGAGGTCGCCGACCCGGTCAGGCTGGAAGCCTGGCGCCGGGGTCAGACCGGTTATCCGTTCGTGGACGCCTGCATGCGAGCCCTGGACGCCCACGGCTGGATCAACTTCCGCATGCGCGCCATGCTCATGTCCTTCGCCAGCTATCACCTCTGGCTTCCCTGGCGGGAGAGCGGCCTGCACCTGGCTCGATGCTTCGTGGACTACGAACCGGGTATCCACTGGCCCCAGGTGCAGATGCAGTCCGGCACAACGGGCATCAACACGATCCGCATCTACAACCCGGTCAAGCAGGGTTACGACCAGGACCCTGAGAGGGCCTTTGTCCGCGCCTGGGTGCCCGAGCTGGCGGCGGCGCCTGACGCCCTTGTTCATGAGCCCTGGCGCTGGGAGGGCGCGCGGTCGCTGTCATACCCTCCCCCCCTGGTCGACAATGCGGCCGCCATGCGCGCGGCCCGCGAAACGCTCCACGCCCTGCGCCGGGACAGCGGCCATCGCGCCGTCGCAGGGACGATCGTCGCCCGACATGGGAGCCGCAGATCCGGCCTGCCTCAGGCTGTCCAGAGACGCGAGCGCCGGGCGCGCCCGGCCGGGCCGGGCCAGCTGGAACTGGACCTCGGATGAGAGAACCAGGAGAGTCTGAATCCGGGCGGGGCGCCGGCCACCTGCGGACCAAAGCTCTTGACCCGCTCGCAGCCCGCGTGTTTGTAAGTTGAGAACGTTTCGCAATTTCCCGCCTGAGCCCGACTTCGGGTTCCGCCCGGAGGTCCGCCCCTTGAAAGTCGTCCTGTTCTCCCTCGCCATTGCGACCCTCGGGCTGGCGGCCTGCTCGCCGCCACCCGAGGCCGAAAAGGTCGTCAACGTCTACACCGCCCGCCACTATGACAGCGATCTCGTCCTGTATGAGCGGTTTACCCAGGAAACCGGCGTGAAGGTCAACCGGATCGAGGGCAAGGCCGACGAGCTGGTGGCGCGCATGCGGGCGGAGGGCCAGGCCAGCCCCGCCGACCTCTTCATCGCCGCAGACGCCGGGGCGCTGTGGCGCGCCCAACAGGCCGGACTGTTCCAGCCGGTGACTTCGGAGACGCTGACCTCCAGGGTTCCCCCCAGTCTGCGAGAGCCCGAGGGCGCCTGGTACGGTTTCTCCCGGAGAGCGCGGGTCGTCGCCTATGACGCCGGGAAGGTCAAACCCGAGGAGATCGACGACTACGCCAAGCTGGCGGGGCCGCGGTTCCGAGGAAAGATCTGCGTCCGGTCTTCGGACAGCATCTACAATCTCTCGCTTGTCGGCGCCCTGATCGAGGCGTGGGGGCCGCAGAGGGCCCAGGCCTGGGTGCAGGGCGTGGTCGCCAACATGGCCCGCCCGCCAGAGGGCGGCGACCGCGACCAGATCCGGGCCGTCGCGGCGGGGGTCTGCGAAATCGCCATCACCAACAGCTACTACTACCTCCGGATGGCCTCGGGCGAGGACCCGGCGGACAAGGCCGTGACGGAAAAGGTCAAGCTGGCCTTCCCGAGCCTGGACGGAAAGGGCGCCCACATGAACATCGCCGGCGCAGGCGTCGTACGGACCGCGCCGAACCGTGACAACGCCATTCGGCTCCTCGAGTTCCTGACGTCTGCAGAGGCCCAGACCCACATCTCGGCCAGCAACTTCGAGTTTCCGGTCTCGCCTGACGTTGCAGCTCCGGAGTCCCTGCGCGACCTCGCCGCTGTTCCCGCCCATCCGATGAGCGTCGCAGCCTTCGCCGCTCGACAGCCGGAGGCGCAGACCGCAATGAGCTCAGCAGGCTGGCGCTGACCGCCGCAACCTTCATCCGGATCGCGAGACCGGGGAGTCTCGGCCTCCTCGCCATCGCCGCGGCGGCCCTTGTGCTGGCCCCGCTGGCGGGTGTGGTCCTGGCGGCGCTGGGCGAGTCGGGAGCCGACATCCCGACCCGGGACCTGGTGCGATACGCGACGACAACGGCTGTCCTGGCTGGTCTTGTGGGTCTCATCACCGGCGTGATCGGCGCCGCTGCGGCCTGGCTGGTGGTCATGTATCGTTTTCCGGGCCGCGACCTGTTCGCCTGGGGCCTGGCGCTGCCCCTCGCCATGCCCGCCTTCGCCGTGGCCTATGGCTACGCCGATCTCCTAGATGTCGCCGGGCCTTTGCGGGTCGGGCTGCGCGAGTGGACAGGTTACGATCTGCCCTTCGAGATCCGCACCACAGGAGGCGCCGCCTTCGTGCTCTCCGCGGCCTTCTATCCCTATGTCTACCTGGCCATGCGCGCCGCCCTTCTGAATCTGCCGGGCTCCGCCCTGGATGCGGCGACCATGCTGGGACGCCGCGGCCTGGGCGCCTTCTTCACGGTGGCTCTTCCTCTGACCCGCCCGGCGCTCGGTGCGGGGGTGGCGCTCGCGGTGATGGAGACCCTGGCCGACTATGGCGCCGTGCGGTTCCTCAGCGTCCAGACCCTGACTACAGGCGTGGTCCGAGCCTGGTCGGTCTATGGATCCACGGTCGATGCAGCGCGGCTGGCCCTTCCGCTTCTGGCCGCGGCCGCCCTTCTGCTCTGGGTCGAACGCGCCGGCCGGACGGGCCGCATCCATGAGTCCGGGAAGTCCAGCTGGCGCAGTCAGCAGGCCACAGCGCTCCGGGGGCTGCCGGCGGCGGCGGCGTGCGGCTTCTGCCTCCTTCTGATCACCGCAGGACTCCTGGCCCCGGCGGGCTGGCTCGCCGTCCAGCTTCCCCTCGCCGATCCGGACTGGACCCGCTTGTGGCGCGCCGCCGGGAACACCCTGGGACTCTCCGCAGCAGGGGCGGTGGTGACAGTCGGACTGGCCACCCTCCTAGCCCTCGGAGGCCGGACCCTTCCCATGGCCACCCGTCTGGCCAGCCTGGGTTACGCCACCCCGGGGGCCGTCATGGCGATCGGACTTCTGGCCCCGGCCAGCGTGGTCTGGGCTCTGTCCGCCGGCCCCGGGGCCGGACTGGCCCTCGGTCTCCTGATCCTCGCCTATGCGTCGCGCCTGATGGCCGCCGCCCTGGAGCCGATCGACGCCGGGCTTGCGAGGGTCAATCCCGCCCTCGCCCAAGCCGCCCGGAACCTCGGCCGCGGTGAAGCCGGGACGGCGCTTTCCGTAAGCCTTCCCCTCGCCCGCGGATCCCTCCTGACGGCAGGACTGATCGTGCTGGT
Organism: Phenylobacterium sp.; assembly: GCA_046092925.1. Taxonomy (GTDB): domain Bacteria; phylum Pseudomonadota; class Alphaproteobacteria; order Caulobacterales; family Caulobacteraceae; genus Phenylobacterium. The sequence continues at coordinate 9,468 of JBJTEN010000136.1, forward strand.
CGACATCATGAAGGAACTGCCGGCGACCCTGATCCTTCGCCCGTTCAACTTTGACACCCTGGCCGTACTTTCCAGCAACTACGCGCTCGACGAACGCCTTGGTCAGGCAGGCCTGCCCTCGCTCATGATCCTTGTCCTCTCGGCGCCCGCCGTGGTCTGGCTCACCCTCAGGATCGAATCGCCGGTGCAGGAGCCTCCCCGATGAAGCCGGTTCTGGAGGTGCGGCGGGCGACCCGGCGCTTTGGGAGCCGCACCGTGGTCGCCGGCGCCGACCTGAGGCTGATCGCAGGCCGCGTCACCTGCCTGCTCGGTCCCTCCGGATGCGGAAAGAGCACGCTCCTGAAAATGATTGCCGGACTGGAGTCCCTTGACGAAGGCGAGATCCGCATCCGCGGCTCCATCGCCGCTACGGCGACCCGCGCCCTGCCGCCCGAGGCCCGAGGCGTGGGCCTGGTCTTCCAGGACAACGCCCTCTTTCCCCACCTGAATGTGAGGGACAATGTCGCCTTCGGTCTGGTCCGGCGACCCAGGCCACAGCGATATGCGACGGTGGACCGCCTGCTGGAGCAGTTTCACATCCAGGGCCTCGCGGACGCCTGGCCTCACAGCCTGTCCGGCGGGGAACAGCAGAGGGTGGCCATCGCAAGGGCCCTCGCGCGCGCGCCCGCCGTGCTGCTGCTCGACGAGCCCTTTTCGGGTCTTGACGAGGGTCTTCGCGAGACGGTGCGCGGCGCCCTGCTGGAGGACCTCCGAAGGCTGGACGCCACGGTGCTGGTGGTGACGCATGACCCGGAAGAGGCGATGGCCATCGCCGACGACCAGATCCTCATGTCGGCGGGACGGTACCGGCAGACCGGAGCTCCGGAGGACTGTTACCGACGGCCGGTGAACCTGATCGCCGCCCGCCTCCTGGGCGAACTGGTCGTGATCCCGGGGGCGGTGCGCGACGGCTATGCCGACACGCCCCTGGGACCGCTTCCCGCACCCAGGCTCCGGGCGGGACCTGTGCAGGTGGGCCTGCGGCCTGGCGCGATCCTTCTGGGCGGGTCAGGCCCCGAAGCGCTGGTCCGGGAAGTCCGGTTCGCCGGCGACGGACATCGCCTTCAACTCCAGATTGACGATCTGGTCCTCCCGCTCACCGTGAGACAGGCGCCACCCGCCCCCGGAAGCCGGGTGCGGGTGGGTTGTGATCCGTCTCAGGTCGTCCTCTTCAACCCGGAAGGCCGGAACGCGATCAGCGCGCGTCTTCCCTGAGATTGATGAAGGGCGCTCCGGCCGCTCCGGTCACCTGAGGCAGCTTGCCGTCCCACTTCTCGACCGCCTTGAGGTCGACATAGCGCGGGTTCGCGGCCAGGGCCTGGTTGATGATCCGGATGGACTCCGCCTCACCGCGCGCAGCGGCGATCCGCGCCTCAGCCTGGGCCTGGGCCTTGGCGACCTGGGAACGGGCCGTCAGGGTTTCCTGGTCGGTCCGGGTCTTCGCCTGGATGGCCTGCAGGATGACGTCGGGATACCGGATCGTGCCGATCCAGTCGAGCTGGCTGACCACCACGCCGAACCGGGACCACTTGTTGGAGACCCGGGCGAGGGCGCGCTGGATAACCACCTGCCGTCCGCCGGAGTAGAGAGCCTCGACATTGACCTTTTCGGCCTCAGCGGCGATCGCCGAGCGCACGTCATTGCGGATCGGACCGTCCAGCAGCTGGTCGAAGGTCAACCGGTAGGTCTCATACAGCTTCGGGGCGGACGCGCGGGTGACCTGCAGGGTGATGGCCACGTCCGCCGTCATGGGCAGGCCGGTGTTGTCCGCGAAGGCGATCTCGTCATTCTGCGGCCCACGTTCGTCGGGCTCACGGGTGTAGCTGTAGGTCCGCTGGATGACGGGGAATTCGACGATGCGCTCGCCGAGACCCCGGAAATGCCACCCGGACGGCAGGGGTTCGGCGTCCACCCCCGCCTGGGGTCCGAGCGTGCGGATCTTCACGCCGACATTGCCGGGCTCCACCGTCGTACCGGCGGCGATGACAACGACCAGGACAAGCGCCAGGGCCGCAAGAGCGGCGGAAATCCGCCGGATGAGCTGTACGTCAGGAATGGTTGCACCCTATGGCTTTCCCCCGGACCCGCAAATGTGCATCGCCGCAGGCTTCGTCAAGCGGCCAGGATACATCGGGAAGTCAGGCTGGGATACCTGGAGTCACGCCGTCACCCTGTCCCCGACATCATGCCCTCGGGCCTTGAAGGATCGTCCGGACCATGAACAACGCCCCCTTGATGATCACGGTCCTCGGCGCCGCGCTGGCGCTGGCTGAGACCGCGTGCGGACAGGACGGGGGAATACGGTGGTCCGGGGATCTCGATGTCAATGGTTCGTTCCGGGTCCGGTATGAAGCCCTCGAAGGCCAGTTCCGACCCGACCGCCCGCCGAGGGACGATTTGTGGAGCCTTCGTTCGACCCTGTTCGTCCAATGGAACCCGGGACCCTTCCGGGTCGCGGGAGAGATCTATGACAGCAGGGCCTTCGGAGCCGGCCCGGGAGGAGCGCCGACGACCGGGGAGGTCAATGTCATGGAGCCGGTGCAGCTCTATGTCGCCTCGGACTTCGACGGCGCGCTTGGCAAGGAAAGCCGCCTGTCCCTGCAGGCTGGACGCTTCACCCTGAACCTGGGATCCCGCCGGCTGGTCGCCGCCGACGACTACCGCAACACCACCAACGGCTATACCGGCGTCCGGGCGGACCTCCGCCTCGCCAACGCACCCGCGCGACGGTCTTCTACACCCTGCCCCAGCAAAGACGGCCGGAGGATCCCGAGGCGCTGCGCAAGAACAGCTTCGAGCTGGACCGCGAGGATGGCTCCCAGAGGCTTTATGGAGGGTATGTCAGTCGCCCTCTCCCCGGAGGCGCCGGCCTTGCAGAGGTGGGCTATGTCCGGTTCCGCGAGACAGACACCCGCGACCGGCCGACCCGGGACCGGGACCTCCGCTCGGTCTCCGCCCGCGTGATCGCCGACCCGCAGCCGGGCCGGATCGACTACGAGCTCGAGCTGATCCGCCAGACCGGACATGTCCGGGCGAGCCTGCAGGACAATGCGCCCGTGCTGGACGTCAGCGCCTGGTTCGCCCATGCGGACGCCGGCTACAGCTTCGCACATCCCTGGCGGCCAAGACTCTCGGTGGAGTACGACCGGGCGACCGGCGATGATCCCGGCGGCCGCTACACCCGGTTCGACACCCTGTTCGGCATGCGGCGGGCGGACCTGGCCCCCGCAGGCATCTACGCCGCCCTTGGCCGCACCAACCTTGAGACCCTCGGCCTTCGTCTCGAGGCGGCGCCCTCCCGTCGGCTCGATGTCTTCGCAAGCGGCCGGGCGCTCTGGGCGGACAGCGCCAGGGACAGCTTCTCGACCACCGGGGTCCGGGATCCCTCGGGCGCCTCCGGGCGGTTCGCGGGCTACCAATTCGAAGGGCGCGCCCGGTACTGGATCCGACCCGACGCCCTGAGGGCGGAGCTGAACGCCGCGATCCTGAAGAAGGAGGGCCTGCTGGCGGAGGCGCCGAACGCCAATCCTTCAGGCGACACCCACTATGTCTCTCTGGCCCTCACGGCCAGTTTCTGACACAGGGGATCAGGCGCCGGTCTCCATCGGCAGGTCCGGATCACGGGTCCACTCGGACATTGAGCCGTCGTAGACGGCGACGTCGGGATGACCCAGCCTGACCAGCGCCAGGGCGTCCATGGTCGCCGAGATTCCGCCGCCGCAATAGACGATGGTGCGGGGGCTCTCCAGCGCCCCGACGGCGCCAAAAAGGACTCGCAGGTCCTCATCGCTGCGATACAGGCCGTCCGCGTCCAGCAGGGCGGCGTAGGGCACATTCCGGCTGCCCTTGATGTGTCCCTTGCGGCCATAGTTGACGTCCGCCTCGCCGGTATGGACCCCGGCGGGCAGGGCGTTGAGGGTGCAGACCCCACCATCGCCGATGGCGGCGAGGACATCGTCGCGGTCGGCCCACGCCTCCGGCCTCTCCGTGACCCGGACGCGGGCCGGAGGATAGGTCCTCGACCCGGACTCGACCGGGCGGCCCTCGGCCGACCAGCGGGCGAACCCGCCGTCGAGGACGGCGACATCGGGAAAACCGGCCGCCCTCAGAATCCACCAGAGCCGGGTGGCCCACATCGGGGTCGAGGTGCTGTAGCAGACGATCCTCAGGGCCGGGTCCAGCCCGGCTGCGCCCAGGGCCGCGGCCAGGGCCTCGCCCTTCAGCCGCGTAAAGCCGAGGGCGGCCGAGGAGTCGGAAAGATCCCGCGCCAGGTCGACGAAGGCCGCGCCCGGGATGTGTCCCGCCTCATAGTCCGCCCGTCCGCTCTCCACCCGGTAGGGCCCGGGCTGCGCGGGCCGAAGATGCACCGTGGCGTCGAAGATCCGTACTCCGGGATCGTCCAGGTGGTCGGCCAGCCACGCCGTCGACACCAGACCCCGTCCGTCCCAGTCCGCCATGGTCATGTCTCCCTGTGCGCTCGCCTCGACCCTCTCCCCCCGCTGCGCGAAGATCAAGCCCGCCGGGAAGGAGGACCGGCGCGGATTCCGGGTTCCCGAAGGCCGCGGGTCGGGCGTATGCAGTCGGGACTGGGCGCGGGAGGATGGCATGTCGGTGGTCACGGAAGTCCTCCAGCAGCTGCAGGGACTGATCGGCCTGGGCCTTATCACCCTGGCGGCCTGGGCCCTGTCGGAGAACCGCGGCGCCCGCCCCCGCACGCGCTGGATTCTCGGCGCCCTGGTGCTTCAGGTCCTGATCGCCGCGGTGGTGGTCAGGGTGCCTGTGGTCTGGTCGGTGATCGGTCTGGCGAACCACGCCGTGGCGGCCATCGAGACGGCCACCCTGGTCGGCTCCAGCTACATGTTCGGATACACGGGCGGGGCCCCCGCCCCCTTCCAGCTTCAGGAAGGCGCCTCCACGCCCGTCATCATCGCGTTCCAGATCCTGCCGCTCATCATCGTCTACTCGGCGCTGGCCGCCCTCCTCTGGCACTGGGGCGTCCTCTCCTGGATCGTTCGCGGCCTGTCGTGGGCGCTGCGAAGGACGCTGGGCGTCAGCGGGGTGGTGGGCCTGAGCGGAGGAGCCAACCTCTTCCTCGGAGTCGTGGAGTCGCCGCTGGTGGTTCGCGCCTACTTCGAGAGGATGAGCCGTTCCGAACTCTTCGCCGTCATGACCCTGGCGATGTCGACCATCTCCGGCGCCATCCTGATCCTGTACGCCCAGACCCTGTCTCGGACCGTTCCGGACGCAGTCGGCCACATGATCTCGGCCTCCCTGATCTCCCTGCCCGCCGCCGTGCTGGTCGCCCGCCTCATGGTTCCGGGAGAGGGGCGGACCGAGACTTCGGAGGAAGAGCCGGGGCTGCGCTATGAAGGCGGAATCGACGCCATCGTGCGGGGCACCCTGGACGGGATACAGCTGTTCCTGGCGGTGATCGGCATGATCATCGTGATCTTCGCGCTGGTTTCGCTGGTGGACCAGGCCCTGGCCCTGGCGCCCGCCGTCCAGGGTGAAGCCCTGACCCTGCGCCGGATCTTCGGCTGGCTGTTCGCGCCCCTGATGTGGACGCTCGGCGTACCCTGGGACCAGGCGCCCCAGGCTGGCGCCCTGATGGGGACGAAGACTATCCTGAACGAATATGTCGCCTATCTGGACCTCGCCGCCCTGCCCGCCGGGTCCCTGGACTCTCGAAGCCAGCTGATCGTCACCTACGCCCTGTGCGGAGTCGCGAACCTCGCCAGCGTCGGCCTGCTGGTGTCCACGATCGGCACCCTGGCGCCTTCCCGGCGCGCGGAGGCGGCTGCCCTCGGGATCAAGTCCTGGATCGCCGGCAACATGGCCTCGGCGATGACGGGAGCGGTGATCGGTCTCGTCTCCGGGGTTCTCTGAGCCGCATGTTCGACGCCCGCCTCCGCCCGCTCATCGATCCCGCGCTGAACCTGATGGGCGCGGCCCTTGCGCGCCGCGGGGTCAGCGCCAACCAGGTCTCGGCGGCCGGCGCCGCCTGCGGGGCGCAGGCGGGCCTTGCGATCGGGCTCGGACACCCGCTTGCGGGGCTCGCCCTGATCCTCGCCAGCCGCCTCCTTGACGGGCTTGACGGCGCCGTCGCACGCCATCGCGGGACGACGGACCTCGGAGGTTACCTCGACATCGTCTGCGACTACGTCTTCTACCTCGCCATTCCTCTGGGCTTCGGCTTCGCCGCGCCGGCCAACCTGCCTTTCGCCCTCTTGCTGACGGCGTCCTTCACCCTGACGGCGGTGAGCTTCCTGGCCTATGCGACGCTGGCGGCCAAGCGGGGCCTGGAAACACAGGCCCACGGGCTGAAGAGCTTCTTCTACAGCACCGGTCTGGCCGAAGGTGCTGAAACCCTCCTCGCCTTCGTCCTGATGTGTCTGTGGCCCGCCGGATTCCCGATCATCGCCTCGGTGTTCGCCGCCCTGTGTATTCTCACCGTGATCCAGCGTAGCGCGATCGCCGCGCGTGTGTTTCGATAAGCGGGCGAGACCCAGCCGGCGGTCCTGGCCGGTGCGAGAAGGAGGCTCCGATGAGACTTAAGCTGGCCCAGGCGTCGATGGCCCTGTCGCTGTTGCTGCCCTTCTACTTCATGGTCGCCGCCCTCGGGGTGAAGTTCGACCTCTGGTCCTGGCGCGTCGGCCTTCTGACCCTGATCCTGCAGGTCGGACTGCCCCTGTTCGGCCTGAGCCTTATCCTCGGCCTGGTCGCGCTGGTGGCCAGCCTCGTCCGCAAGCCGCGCACCGGCTGGAAGATGGCCCTGGTGGGCCTTCTCATCCCTCTGCTCGGACTGGGTTATGCGGGAGCCCTGCGGCAAGGCTCGGGGGATGTGCCCCCGATCCATGACGTGACCACCGATATCGCTGACCCTCCGGCCTTTTCAGCAGCCGTGATGGCGGCCCGCGCGGCGGTGGACGCCAACCCGGTCAACTCGATGAGCGCGCCGATGGGAAGCCTGGAGGCCTACAAAGGGCCCGAGTTCTCGGCGATCTCCGCCAAGACGCTGGGCGAGGTGGGGCGCGGGGCCTATCCGGACCTTCGTCCGCTGAGCCTTCCGGCGGAGCCCTCCAAAGTCGCCGCCGCGGCTGTCGAGGAGGCGAAGGCTCAGGGCTGGACCCTTGTCACCACCGATCCGGCCGCCGGCGTGATTGAAGCGACGGCCGAGACCTTCTGGTTCGGCTTCGAGGATGACGTGGCGATCCGGGTGCGTCCCTCGCCGACGGGCGGCTCCGTCGTGGACGTCCGCTCCACCTCCCGAGTGGGACTGAGCGATCTTGGCGCCAACGCCAAGCGCATCGAGGCCTTCCTCGCGGGTCTCAAGGCGCGGATGGCCGCCGGCTGAAGCGCTCCAGGCGTGCTCCGGAGGCCCGTGCGTCTGGTCCTGGCGGGAGCGGGCCACGCCCATCTGTCTGTCCTGCAGAAGGCCAGCCACCTGCGGGCGGCCGGGGTGGAGCCGGTGCTCGTGGCGCCCGGCCTGTTTTCGTATTCCGGGATGGCGACAGGCGTTCTCTCCGGCGCCCTGGAGCCGCAGAGAATGAGGGTCGATGTCGCCGCCCTGGCCGCCCGGGCCGGGGTGACCCATTTCGCCGCCGAGGTGACCGGCGCAGACCGATCGAACCGGCGGCTGCATCTCTCCGACGGCCGCATGCTGGCCTACGACGCCCTGTCCCTCAATATCGGAAGCCGGACCCTCGACCGTCACGGTCTCGCCGATCTCGACGCGGTCTGGCCGGTCAAGCCGCTGGCGCGCCTGCTTGACCTTCGCGACAGGGTGCAGGCGCATCTTCGGATGCAGGGTCAGAGCCCGGCGGTGGTCGTGGCGGGAGGCGGACCTACCGGTTTCGAGGTCGCCGCCGCCCTTGCCGGGCTGATTGAACGGAGCGGTGCGCGCCCGTTCGTTCATCTGATCTGCCGGTCGACCCCGACCTGGGCGCCCCCGCGCGCGCTCGAGAAGACTCTCGAAAAGCTGCGCCGGCGCGGCGTGGAGATCCTCATGGGCGAAGTCGTCGCCCGGGGGCCAGGGCATTGCCGCCTGGCGGACGGCCGGACCCTGTCCTGCGACGCCCTTGTCCTCGCCACGGGGCTGGAGGCGCCCCAGGAGATCCGCGACCTCGGCCTTCCGGTGTCGCAAGAGGGGCGGCTTGAGATCGCTCCGACCCTTCAGTCGATCGCGGATCCGACCATCTTCGGGGCTGGCGACTGCGCCGTGATCCGCGAGGCGCCAAGGCCGCCTGCCGGGGTGTTCGGGGTCCGCGCCGCACCGGTTCTGTTAGACAACCTGCTATCCCTGGGCGATGGCCGCGCCCCACGGCGCTATACGCCTCAGAAGACCTGGCTCTCCATCCTGGACCTCGGCGACGGGACGGGTCTGGCCTTCCGCGGCGGGGCCTGGAGCCTGGGTCGAGGCGCCCTGGCTCTCAAGCGCACGATAGACCACGGCTTTGTCGACCGCTTGAGGCGGGCCTCAGGCGAAGTGCTTCAGGATTGAGACGAGCCGCCGGGTGCGGTCGGAGAACAGGGCCGGGGTGAAGAACTGGCCCGCCAGGCGCTTGTTGATCTCGCCGCGGGTCGGATAGGGGGCGATCATTCCCGTGAGCTGGCTCAGCTTGAGACCCGTCGTGAGGGCCAGGGACCAGAGGTGGATGTGATCCCCTGCATGGCGGCCCACAAGGGTCACGCCAAGGACCTTGCCGCGGCTCGTGGTGACCAGCTTGCCGAAGCCGCGGACATCACCCTCCGCCTGAGCCCGGTCGTTCTCGGCGAACTCGAAGGTCTGGACCCGGACGTCGGCGCCATGGCGCTGGCGCGCCTCCGCCTCGCCAAGTCCGATCGCGGCGACCTCGGGGTCGCAGTAGGTCACGCGCGGCACCTGCAGGGCGTCGGCGTTGACCGGCAGGGCGAAGAGGGCCCGCCGGACGACCAGCGAGGCGTGGGCGCCGGCGAGATGGGTGAACTGTCCCCGCCCTGCGGCGTCGCCGATCGCGAAGACCCGGCGGTTGGTGGTCAGGAGGGACCGGTCGGTCCGGACGCCCTGACGATCATGGGCGATGCCGGCGGCTTCCAGATCGAGCCCCTCCAGCGAGGGGGTCCGGCCCACGGCGACGAGAAGGTGCGATCCGGAGATTCGGACCTCGTTGTCCCCTGACCGTGCAATCAGGACAGGGCCCGGCTCGACGCGGAGCACCGTGTGGCCCTCCAGGAGCTCGACCCCGTCTGCGAGCAGCTGGCGACGCACGACCGCCGCGGCTTCGGGGTCCTCCCTGCCAAGGATGTCCCCGGCCTCGACCACCACGACCTCGGAGCCCAGCCGGCGGAAGGACTGGCCCAACTCGACGCCGATGGGACCGCCGCCCAGGACGATCAGGCGCTCTGGCAGGGCCTTGAGCTCGAAGACGGTCTCGTTGGTCAGGTAGGGCGCGGCGTCGAGGCCCGGAATGGGGGGAACGGAAGCGCGGGAGCCGGTAGCGATGACGATCTTCCGGGCGGCGACCCGGACGCTGTCGCTGGCGACGGTCCGGGGGTCTGCGAAGCGGGCGGCCTCGCGCACCACCTGCACGCCCAGCCCCTCAAAGCGCTCCTGGCTGTCGACCGGAGCGATGGTGCGGATGGTCTCGTGGACGTGGGCCATGACCCGGGCGAAGTCGACCTCGACCGGACCGGCGGTGACGCCAAGGGCGGCGCCGGTGCGCGCTGCGTGGGCGGCGGAGGCGGCGGCGATCAGGGCCTTGGACGGGACGCAGCCATAGTTGAGGCAGTCGCCCCCCATCTCGCCCTTCTCGAAGAGGACGACCTTCAGGCCCAGCTGGGCGGCGCCTGCGGCGACGGAGAGCCCGCCGGAGCCGGCCCCGAGGATGGCGATGTCCGCCTGGATCGTCTGGGTCACAGGGGCTTTCCCGAGCGGGCGCGCAGGCGCTGGAAGACGGTGGCGCCCAGGGTCAGGAGACCGAGGGCGACGAGGGGGAGCAAGACATTGGGCGAGAAGATGACGCCAAGGTCCGGGGTTCCGCCCCGGGAGAGGATCTCACCGATCCCGGCGCCGATGCCGCTGTAGATGAAGGTCGCCGGCATGATGCCCAGGAAGGTCGCCACGGCGTAGGCGCGCAGGGGGGCGTGGGCCAGGGCGGCGGCCACGTTGACCAGCCAGAAGGGCGCCAGGGGGATGAGGCGCAGGGTCAGGATGTAGCCGAAGGTCCCCTCCTGGACGCCGTCGATCACAGCCTTCAGCCGGCCCCCCGAGGCCTCGGCCCGCTCCCGGAGGGCCGCCCCGAACGAGGTTTTCACCGCATAGAAGACCAGGATGGACCCGAGGGTGGCGCCCACCACCGTGGCGGCGCCGCCGACCCAGGTCCCGAACAGGAAGCCGCCGGCCAGGGTCAGGATGGTCCCGCCGGGCAGGCTGACGGCGGTGGCGAGGGCGTAGACGACGACGAAGGCGAGGAGGGCGAGGGGGAGCTGCCGGGCGACGAAGGCTCGAAGCCCGGCCTCATGCGCCTGGAGGGCGTCGAGGTTGAGATACTGGCCGGCGCCGCTGGCGAAGATCGCGACCCCGCCCGCCAGCAGGAGGAGCAGGGGCAGGAAGCGTTTGAAGCGAGCCATCCGGTCTCCGATGCGCCTGTGCGACCACATCATACCGGCGGCGGGGGGAACGATCCATGGCCTTGTGCAGCCTCGTCGCGCTGACGCATCTCCAGCCTTAAATTCCTCTGGGTTCGCGCCGCCCTCTGGTCCATCATGGGCGGCGGGGAAGTTGCTTCGGAGAGTTCTGTCCATGCCGCCAACTGAGACCGCCACCCTCGCCGGACGCACCGGATCCGACACCAGATGCCTGACCCTCCGCCGCCCGGACGACTGGCATGTCCACCTGCGCGACGACGCCATGCTGGCGTCGGTGGTGGACCACACCGCGCGGCAGTTCGCCCGGGCCATCGTCATGCCCAACCTCAAGCCGCCGGTGACGACCGTCGCCGCCGCCCGGGCTTATCGCGAGCGCATCCTGGCGGCTGTGGATCCCGGCCTCGGCTTCACGCCGCTGATGACCTGCTACCTTACCGACGGCCTGGATCCCGGCGAGGTGGAGCGGGGCTTCGCCGAGGGCGTCTTCACCGCCTGCAAGCTTTATCCGGCTCACGCCACCACCAACTCCGACGCCGGGGTGACGGACGTGCGCCACATCCGAGGCGTCCTCGAGGCCATGCAGAGGATCGGCATGCCGCTTCTGATCCATGGCGAAGTCACGGACCACGAGGTCGACATTTTCGACCGGGAGGCTGTCTTCATCGAGCGGGTGCTCAAGGGGCTGATCGCCGATTTCCCCGCCCTGAAGGTGGTGTTCGAGCACATCACCACGGCGGACGCCGTCGCCTTCGTGGAGGCCTCCGGTCCCAACATCGCCGCGACCATCACGCCGCATCATCTGGCCATCATCCGCAACGGCATGTTCGAGGGCGGCATCCGGCCGCACTTCTACTGCCTGCCGGTGGCCAAGCGCGAACCGCACAGGCTGGCCCTGCGCCGGGCCGCCACGTCCGGATCGGCCAAGTTCTTCCTTGGAACGGACTCCGCCCCGCACCCGGTGGGCGACAAGGAATCCTCCTGCGGCTGCGCCGGCATCTACAACGCCCCCTTCGCCCTGGAGAGCTATGCGACGGTCTTCGAGGAGGAGGGCGCCCTCGACCGCCTGGAGGCCTTCGCATCGGAGAACGGCCCGCGCTTCTATGGCCTGCCGCTGAACACGGGCTCGGTCGTCCTGGAACGCCGCGCCACCCGGGTCCCCGAGAAACTGGCGCTGGCCGCCGCCGACCTCGTTCCGTTCCACGCCGGAGAAGAGCTGGGCTGGACCTTCGCCGGAGCGGCCTGAGCGGCCCCCTTCCTGACGCCCTTCCGTCACGAAACCGCCTCAGCCTGACGTCCTTATGGGTTTCGGCCCGGCTCGAACCGGGCCCCGACTGGTTTGCCTCTGTATCCTGAGCCTGATTTCCAGCCCTTGAAGGGCGGACTTGCCGCGATCGGCGTGACCGCTCCCAGAAAAAGGATTCCGCCGTGGGACTTTCCTTATCTTTCATCGCAATCCGGGGGTCGGACGGCCTGGCGGCCCTGGGCCTCGCGGCCTCAGGCGAACCGTTCCGTGGGGAACCCCTTCCCCCACCAGAGGAATTCTTGGCCTTTGACCTGGGGGGCTGGCGTTTCCTCATGTCGGAGGATCACCGGTTCGCCAGCCGCGAACGGGTCGCCGCCGCCGCTGAGGGCGGAAGCGCCATCGGGGTCTATCTGGAGGAACACGTCATGGTCAGCGGCGCCTTCGGCGCCGAGGAGGGCCGTCTTGTCTGGTCCGTTCAGCACGACCCGGAGCAAGGCCTCGAGCACCTCGATGTGTGGGGCGAGCCCCCCGCCGCCCTAGAGGGCATCCGGGACCGGCTGCTGGCGGAACTGCGGACCCTGGAGGACACGGACACCCTCTTCAACGCCCCGGTCGACCTCGCTGCGATCATTTGCGGCTTCGACCCCAACGCCTTCTCGGACGCGGTCGAAATGACGGGCCTGAAGGTCGTCCGAAAAGACCTGATGAGACTGCGGGATCCGGTTCTGGCCGCCGACCTTCGCGACCCCGGAGCCACACCGCCCGCAGGCGATCCCCCCCGGCCAGGTTTCCTGGCGCGACTGTTCGGCAGACGCTGACGGAACAGCCGGACCCGCACAAAATTGTTCTGTTTTTGTTCCTTCCTTCAGGCTCGTCGGGGTTAGTGTCCAGTCTCACAGTCAGGAGATGTGGATGGACACGCGAAGTCAGGGTGTTTCGAAAACCGAGAGCGCCGAGGCGCGCCGACGTCGCCAACAGGAGGATGAGAGCCTGGGTCGCATGGCGTGGGCCGAATCCACACGCACCGGCGCAAACGTCCCGGCGGCAACGACGGCGGACCTGGTCGCTCTCGGAGCACGGGTGCGCGCTGGCCTGCTGGAAGGGCTCACGACCGCAGATGCGGTGGTACGATCAGCGGCCAACACGGCGACCTTCGGCTTAGCAGACAATGCGGCGGCCGGCGCGAACGCGGTTCTAGGAATGGGCGGGGAGGGCGACTTCCCGACCCGTTATGGCCGTCTTTACCAGGAAGAGCTCGATAAGGATCAGACCTATCGCCGTGAAAGGCCGATTGCGACCGCGGTGGGTGAACTGGGCATGACCGCACTCACGGCGGGAGGGGCCGCCAAGAAGGGCGCCAGGTTGGTCAGTACGCTCCCGGCCAAGACCAAGGGGTTCATTGGCGAACGGATGTCTGACGGAAAAACGCTGCTAACGGGGGATATCCCTATCAAACACCGTCGGCGCCTCGATCTGGAAGGCGGCGGCCATACCTTCACCGACCACCAGACCACCCGAGGAAAGGTCGTTGAGGCGAAGCTCGGCCCCACGGCGCGGCTCTCCAAGCAGCAGAGGCGCGCCCAGGCCCAACTCGGTCCACGCGATCGTTACGACCACTGCAGCTTTGATGAAGTCGGCCGGGTGATCGGGGGCGCCGCGGCGGGCGCTCAGCAGGGCCTGGACGAGGTGTCGGACCGGGTTCGCGCCGCCCTTGACGCCCGCAACCGGCGGTAGGCCCTACCCCGCCAGGGTTGGCGCGCGGACGGGCTTCAGACGCTCCAGCACGAGGAGAACGACAAGGGCCGCCATGCCGGCGGCGGCGAAGGCCCATGGTCCCGGAGGCGAGAACCCGAACAGCCCCGCCGCGCGCGGCAGGAAGAAGGCGACGGCCAGGACGCCGGTCACCACCGCCAGGACAACAGCCAGGGCCGGGTTGGGCCGGCGCACCGCCGAGGCGAGGGAGGCGCTGAACCTGCGATTGTCCAGGATCAGGGCGAGGATGCCGAGGACCAGGGACAGGAAGGCGGCGGCGCGGACCTCGCCCTCGCCGGCCCCGGCCTCGTGGAGGGCGACCGTCAGGCCCGCCGAGACGGCGAAGACAAGCAGGCCCTGGACCGCCGCCCAGCCGACCAGGGGCAGGGAAAAGAGGGCGGTCTCCGGCGGACGCGGCGGGCGCTGCATGACGTCGCTCTCGTCCGTCTCCGCCTCGAAGACGAGGGCGCAGACCGGATCGATGATCATCTCGATCACCGCGATGTGCAGGGGCCCCAGCAGGATCGGCATGCCGGTCAAAAGGGGCAGCAGGGCGAGCCCGGCGATGGGGATGTGGGCGGCGACGATGAAGCCCATGGCCTTGCGCAGGTTGTCCCAGATCCGCCGGCCCGTCCGGATCGCGCTGGCGATGGCGCCGAAGTGGTCGTCGAGGAGGACGAGGGCCGCCGCCTCCCGCGCCACGTCCGCCCCCCGACCGCCCATGGCCACGCCGATGTCGGCGGCGCGAAGGGCCGGGGCGTCATTGACCCCGTCGCCGGTCATGGCCACCACCTCGCCCCGGGACCTCAGGGCCTGGACCAGCCGCAGCTTCTGCTCCGGCAGGATCCGGGCGCAGACCCCGGCGGTACGCATCCGCTCGCGCAGACCCTCCGCGTCCAGCCCCTCCATCTCCTCGCCAGTGAGGACCTCGCCGGGGTCGATTCCGGCCTGCAGAGCGATGGCCCGGGCGGTGCGGGGATGATCGCCGGTGACCATGAGGATGCGCACCCCCGCCTGACGGCACTGGCGCACGGCGGCGGGAACCGAGGCGCGCAGGGGATCGGCGAGGCCGACCAGACCCCGGAAGGCGAAGGTAAAGCCCCGGTGCGATCCGGGCAGGTCGTCGCCCTCCCAGGCCGCCTCGGCGACGCCCAGCACGCGCAGGCCGCGCCCCGCCATGTCCTCCACCGCGCTCCGGACCGCGTCCGCCGCCGGCCCCGACAGGCCGCAGAGGGCGGCGATGGCCTCCGGCGCGCCCTTGGCGGCGACCAGACGGGAAGAGCGCTCGGGTCCCCCGTCCCAGACATGGGTCATGGCCAGCAGGGCGGGATCGAGGGGGTAGTGGCGCAGGAGGGCCCGGCCCTCCGCCGGGTGGGCTGGCGCGCCGTCGACCGGGGGAGAGGCCTCGAGGAGGGCGTGGAAAGCCGCCTCCATGGGATCCGTCGGCTGCTGGGCGCTGGCCAGGACGCCCAGTTCGGTAAGGCGCCGGAAGGCGGCCGGGGGGAGGAGCGCCCCCTCCCCATTCCGGGACAGGACGCCGCCGTCGGGCAGGCGCAGCTCCTCGATACGCATGCGGTTCTCAGTGAGGGTGCCGGTCTTGTCGGTGCAGAGGACGGTGGCCGAGCCGAGAGTCTCGATGGCCGCCGCCCGGCGGGTCAGGACCCGTTCGCGGGACATCCTCAGGGCGCCCATGGCCAGGAAGATGGTCAGGACGAGGGGAAACTCCTCGGGCAGGAGCGACATGCCGAGGGCGATGCCGCCGAGGGCGGCCTCCAGCCAGCCGCCGCGCAGGAGGCCGTAGAGCACTGTGGCAAGGACGCTGGCCGCTAGGCCCGCCGCCGCAAAGCCCAGGACGAGGCGCCGGGTCTGGACCGCAAGGCGCGGGGCGACAGGTTCCAGCGTCGCCAGGACCTTGCCGATCCGGCCGATCTCGCTGGACGCCCCCGTGGCGGTGACGATGCAGAGCCCCGAGCCCTTCACGACCAGCGACCCGGCCCAGACAAAAGGCGCATCCTCGCCGCCAGGTCTCCCCGCCGGGCCCGGCCCGGCCCAGCCGCAGGCCGACTTGGCCACGGGGACGGACTCGCCGGTCAGGAGGGACTCATCGGCCCAGAGGCCGGTGGTCTCGGCGATCCAGCCATCGGCCGGCGCACGGTCGCCCTCGGACAGGACCACGAGGTCTCCAGGCACGACCTCCCGCCCCGCGACGCGCCGGCGGACGCCGCCGCGGATCACCAGGGCGCGGGGGCTTGTCAGGTCGCCCAGGGCCTCCAGGGCCCGCTCGGTCCGGGTTTCCTGGACCACGGTGATGAGGATCGAGAGCCCGGCGAAGGCCACCAGGACCAGGGCCTCCCCCAGGTCGCCCAGGGCGATGTAGACCGCGCCCGCCACCAGCAACAGGGCTAGCATGGGCTCACGCAGCACGTCGGCGACGATGCGCGGAAAGGACCGCCCGCCCTGGCGCGGCAGGGCGTTGGGTCCGAAGGCCGCAAGGCGCGCCGACGCCTCGGCCTCGCTGAGGCCGACTGGGGACGGCGCAGGCGCGGGATCCGGAGGCGGGAGGCTCACGGGGCTGGGCTCTCTCGGAAGTGGAGACCGCAGGCTAGCCCGGCCGGGAACCCCCGCCATTGACAATTGTCAGGCCGGAGACGGCGGCGCCCGGTCCGCCCTTATCCAGCCCCTGAGCGCTTCGGAGAGGGCGGGCCCGGCGTCAAGGGCGAGGGCGTGGCCACAGTCGGGAAAACTGATCCGCTGCACCTCCGCATTCAGGAGCGCCGCTTCGAGGGCGTCCTGGTAGGCGGGCGGCATGACCGGGTCCTCATCGCCGCCGACGATCAGGACAGGAGACGTTACGCTGGCCAGGGCCTCGGTGAAGTCGAAAGCCCGGGACTCCCGGCCGAAGAAGTCGAAGAGCAGGCGAACGTGAGTCCGGGTTCGGGCCTCCACGTCGGGGTCCATCCGCCGGGTGGTTGTGTAGAGATGCCGGCATTTGGCGAGGAAGCCGGCTGTGGTGTCCGGCCCGGGATCAGAGGCGAAAGCCGCAAACGCCTCTGCGGCCGTCTCTCCGCCCTGCCGTCTGAACCCTTCTGCGGAGAGGGCCACGTCGAACCTGGGTCCCGTGCCGGCGAGGACCAGGCGGTCGGCGTGACCCGGATGCCGGATCGCGTAGGCCTGTGCGACGAACCCTCCAAAGGAATGTCCGAAGACGATGGGCTTCTCGATGCCAAGGGCGTCGCAGAGCCCCCGGACGTCGTCGGCCCATTGGTCCATGGTCCAGAGGGCCGGGTCCCCGCGCTCGCTGCGCCCGCACCCCCGATGGTCATAGACCACGACCTGCGAGATCTCGGTCAATCCGGCGACCATGGGCATCATGTGGGCGTGGTCGCTGGGTCCGCCGTGCAGGGCGACCACTGTGGGCCGCTCCACCATGTCCGGGCCGGCGGGCGTCAGCTTGGGCCCCAGCACCTCGACGAAAAGGCGTACGCCGTTGACGGTGACGAACACGGGACCTCCTGCGGTCGAGAGACGTATCCGGATTTCAGGCCCGGTCCGCCAGGTTGAGGCCGGCCAGGGCCGCGCGGGTCGCTGTCAGAGACTGGCCGAGCACCATGCCCCGCCAGAGGTCGGTGTCGACGTAGAAGGCGGCGAGGATCTGGTCCTTGATGCGCTGGCCCTCGGGACCCAGGGGATCACCATGCGCATGGAGCCAGTTATCGGCCCGGAGCGCGTCGAGGACCCGATTGGAGTCCTGGGTGCCGAATTCCAGGGCGATCGCCGTCACCCGGGCCTGCGGGGCCAGGGCCGGCGCGGCGGCCAACCAGTCGCCGGCGATTTCCGCCGAGACAGAGTCCCCGGCCAGGTGGCTCTTCGCCGAGAGGCCATACCAGCGCATGGCCCTTTGGTACTCAGCCGTACCGGGGGCGGCGCAGAGGATGGGTTCTGCATAGCCCTCAGGGCCAAGGCCGGTATGGTAGTCAATGACGCCGATATCGGTGGCCTCGGAGAGAAAGGTCCCGAAGATCGCCTCAAGCGTCCGGCGCGACCAGGTGGGCTCCGCGCCGCCGTAGAACAGTCCGTCTGGAAACCGGTACTGGCCGCCCGACACCGCCTGGGCAAGGGCGCGGGGGCCGTGGGTCTCGGAGAACCCGCGCAGGACCCTGCGGGTGGCGACCTGGGTCTCCGGGCTCCAGTCCGCAGGTTTGAGCGCTGCTGCGAGCGCGTCATATTGCGGGTTGGCGGGCAGTGGAGCCCTGAAGTCCACGAAGTTCCGGTTCAGGTCGACATTCTCGTGGGTCACCCGTCGCTTCCAGGCGAAGCCATAGGGATTGAGGGCGTGGACGAGCAGGGCCGCCTGGCCTGGCCCAAGCCGGTCCGCCTCGCCCCGCAGCAACCAGTCCACCTGGGCCCCGGACCCGCAGAACCCTTCCACCCCGTGGGTGCCCGAGACCAGCACAAGCACCTGACGGGCGTCGACCGGCCCGATCCAGGCGCAGTCCGTCGCGAGTTCCCCACCGTCAGGCGCCCGCTCGGGATGAACCCAAGACGACATCGTCGCCCCTGCCCCCCGGGCTGTCGCGAGGAACTGGGCGCGGGCCTCGGCATAGCTGGCGCTGAATGGCGTCGAGGTCATCGGAATGGCTCCGGGGAGAGTGTTCGGGAAAGCCTGAAAGCTAAACGGGTTTACCCCGGTAGCAACAGGCCCGGGAACCGGAACCCTCAAAAACAGTTCATCCGAGCGACGGACTTGAACAACGGAGCCTTAGACCCGTTGTGATCCCATGCGCGGATAGACTCGTCCGCCCTGACATCGCCACTCACAAGCCTCCCGAAGAAGGCGTGCAGGGAGTCCGATAGATACACCCGATGACGAAACACCTGTCTTCGACAACCACTCCGTCGCCAGACTCGTAAGGGCAGAGGGCAAATGGCGCGCCCGGGATCAGCCCATGAGGGGGGGGTCGCGCAGCCTGCGGGTCAGCCTTCGCCCGCGCGCTTGGCGGTGACGTCGCTGAGCCCCTTGAGTACAGTCCAGCGCTGAGCCGCGGTCAGGCTCTGGCCCTGTATGCGCAGCACCTTCAACGTGGCGATATGGACGTCGATTGCGTCCCAGTCGCAGAGACGGTTCGCACGACTGCGGACGACGAGATCACACACAGCGCGCGCGCACTCGTCGAGACCGGAGTCGGGCAATCCGCCGCCGGCATCGATGATCCGCGAGGCCTGCTCATAAAGGATATCGAGGCTGAGCCCGGATCGTTCAGGATTTCCCGGCCCAAACAGACGATCGATCTCGAGAAGCTGCTCGTCGATGATGAAGAGGCTGGCATCCTTGAGCTCGTCCAGGGCTGTATGCGCCTGCTTCACGGCCTCGGCGACGGTTATTCCCCCACGGCCCACAGCGAGCTGAGCCAGTTTGTTGGGCACCCTTCTGAATATGGCTCCGCTCACAGTACGACCTTCGCCGGCTTCATCATTGCATCAATCTCCGCCTGGCTCAGGTTCGGCTGACTGGCCTCCCCCACTTCGCCCTTGAGGTCATCGCTGCGACGGCCATCCGTATCCGCCGGGGGCCCGAGCCTCTTGAACCGGCGATCGGGACCCACATACCCTTCGGCCTGAACAAACTGGCGGTCTTCGTAGCTTATCCAGAACAGGCGCTGAAGAAGCACCCTCGGGAGCAAGGGCTTCGCAATCGTGAAATGGGCCCCGATATCGCGCCCGAGAGTCACATCAGACTCCGGAGTATGTCCGGTCACGATGACCACAGGCACATAGCGTGTGGGCTCCGGGGCCTCACGACGGATCCATTCGGTCAACTGATAGCCGGTCTCACCCGGCATCTGGGCGTCGGTCAGCACGATGTCCACTCCGCCGCGCAGGAGCGCCTGGCGGGCTGTCGCAGCGCTGTCCGCCTTGGAGATGTTCCGGACGCCGAACCCCGCGACAACCTGAGCCATGATCTGGAGAGCGTGAGCATTGTCATCGACAAGCAGGAAATGAATCCCGTCAAGCCTGAGCCTGTCCCCATCCAGCATGCGCCTCAAGGTCGCCATCAGACGCTCTCACCAGAGCTCTGGGTCGACGGGGCCCGTAACATCCGGCGCCTTGCCCTGAAGGCGGTCCCGGAGGTCCGCCAGCTTGATGTCATCCAGGACGCTTTCCGGCACCGTCCGCTCCACGGGACAAATCGCGCTCATGCTGGACAGGAAGATGCCGATCTCCGCCAAGGTCTGCGATATCAGGTCAAGCGCCTGAAGCCGTTCAATGACGCTGGCGGTCATGTTCTCCGCCGCCAGTTCGGACACGACATCGTGGAAGTCGCTGGCAAGAACAGAGTTTACCTCAACCTCATGAGCGACTCGCGAGATCAGATCCCGGAGAGAGAAGAGTCCGGATGGTTCCATCTGCGCCATCCCCGCAGTCTGAGCCTGGGCGAACATCAGAAGAGCTCGATCGCATCGTCTGCGAACTGTCTTGAATCCGGACGCGCCGCGACCGCCTCCACAAACTGATCGATCTCCCGCTGTCTGGCCCGACCGCCCACAGGCCAGAACTCAATCCGCCGGGCGCGGCGACCTCCCAGGCTCTCGCTGACGACCGGTATGCCTTCGGTGGCGAGGAACTTCCGGGCGAAGCGTGCGTTCTCAGCGCCGACATCGTTCAGGCGCTCCATGATCTTGGCGCCGCCAAACAGTTTGGCCTGAAGGCGATCCCTGGATGCTCCCATCTTCAGAAGATCATTGATCAGTGTTTCCATAGCATAAACACCATACCGCATGGCTTCCTGGCCATCACCGTCAGCCAAAAGAAAATGATTCATCCCTCCCACGCCCCGAAGTGGGTCGTAGAGACATGCTGAGACGCAAGATCCAAGAATTGTTAATAATGTTTCATCTCCATTAGATGAGACTCTATGTTCACCCTGAACAACATGAAATTTAAGAGGCCTCGCAACGGCGATGTTATCAGAGACCATCATCACGTGATCGCCCCGAAGACTTGTTCAATCTTTTCCCGCAAGGTCACCACAGTGAAGGGTTTTACAAGATAATTGTTAACGCCGTACTGTACAGCGCGCTTCACGAGCTCAGGATCGGCGCGACCAGTCAGCATGATCACCGCTGTGTTCCGAATGGGCTCGTAGGTTCGTATGGCCCGCAGCAGTCCCATTCCATCGAGTTTTGGCATGTTGAAGTCCGTAATGACCAGGTTCGCGGGGCGCGCCACGAGAGTGGACACCGCCTCCTCTCCATCGCCAGCTTCGCGAATGTTCGTCACGCCAATCTGCTTTAGGCCATTACGAACCAACGACCGCATTGTCAGTTGGTCGTCGACAATAAGTACTGATAATGCTGAAGCAGCGGGCATTTACTTCCTCTTTTCGGCAAGTTTCAGTAACATCGGACCGATTTTCTCGAGCGGGACCTGATGCTCGACACCACCCATCTCGTTGGCCACCCGGGGCATGCCATAGACGACGCAGCTCCCCTCATCCTGCCCGACGGTACGGGCGCCCGCTTGCCGCATGAGTTTCAACGAGGCGGCTCCGTCGCGACCCATGCCGGTCAGGATGGCCCCCACGGCGGTCGGCCCACAAACCGAGGCGACAGATGAGAAGAGGGCGTCAACGGAGGGACGGTGTCCGCTGACCGGTTCGCCTTCGCGCAGTCGGCACTGCAGACCACCGCCGGCCTTCGCCACTTCGAGATGCCTTTCACCACCTGGCGCGAGATAGATACGCCCGGGTTTAAGCGGCGCACCGTCGAACGCTTCCGACACGCTGGCGGGGGTCACCCGGTCAAGTCTGGCTGCGAAGCTGACAGTAAAGACGGCCGGCATATGCTGCGTGATGACCGTGGGCGGGCAGTTGGCCGGAAAGTGTGAGATCACATTCAGGAGCGCCTCGACCCCTCCGGTGGACGCCCCAATCGCCACAATGCCGTCGGAACCGCGGTACTCGGGAGCGGGCGGAGGCGGCGCAGGGGTCGAGGAGGGTCGCACACGAGCCCCGGCCGCCGTCTTCACCTTCTCGGCCAGCTCGCCGAGGCCGACCCTGGCGTCTATGGTGTTCGATGACTTTCCGACGCAGTCCACCGCACCGAGCTCAAGCGCGCGAAGCGAGGCATCCGCCCCGGCCTGGGTCAGTGTGGAGACCATCACAACCGGCATCGGCCGGAGCCTCATGATGCGCTCGAGAAACTCGAGGCCGTTCATGTTGGGCATTTCGATGTCGAGCGTAATGACGTCCGGGTTCAGCTCCTTGATGGTCTGCCGCGCCTGGTGAGGGTCACCGGCAAAGCCGACGACATCGATCTCGGGATCCCGCCGAAGCAAGGCGCCGATGAGCCCGCGCATGGTGGGGGAGTCATCGACGACGACCACTCTGACCGGGCTCATGACCGGCTCCCCTGATCCCGGCGATAGACCGTCAGACCATCCGAAACCAGGGCGGGGATGTTCGCGCTGACACGCTCGGAGTGGCCAATGTAGAGCCGGCCGCCGGGAGCCAGTAGCGGCAAGAACCGCGAACAGATCCGCTCCTGGGTCGGATCATCGAAGTAGATCATCACGTTGCGACAGAAGATGGCGTCGAAGGGGCCACGGACCGGCCAGTCGCCGATCAGATTGAGCTCTTTGAAACTGACTAGGGCGCGCACCTCCTCGCCCATGATCCGGGCGTGGCGATCCTTGGGATCCCGGCGCATCCAGCGATCGCGTTGGGCCGCCGGAATAGGTTCGACCAGGTCATCGGGATAGACACCGGCCCGGGCCTGATCCAGGACGCGGGAGTCGATGTCGGTCGCGAGGATCTTGATGTCGAACCTGGGCGCATCGGGCAATACTGAGAGAACAGTGAGCGCCATGGAGTAGGCCTCCTGTCCGCTCGAGCAGGCCGCCGACCAGAGACGCATGCGGCCCCCGGCCTTCAGATGAGGGATCGCCGGTCGCAACACCTCATCGCGCAGGTGAACAAAGTGGTGTGGCTCCCGGTAGAACCGGGTCACATTGGTCGTCAGGGCGTTCAGCATCGCGCTCCGTTCGTCGGCGCCCTCAGGGGAGTCCACCAGGGCGCAGTAACTGGCGAACGAAGAGAGGCCGAGAAGGCGCACCCGTTTCGCCAGTCGGGAGTAGACGAGGCTCGCCTTGGTTTCCGTAAGGGCAATCCCCGCCTGCTCGTAAATGAGTGCCGCGATGGTCCTGAAATCGTCGATCGTGAAGCTGTACTCGCCGTCCACGAGGGGGGCGGCGTCGATCTGGCGACCAAGCACAGAGACGCTCATGCGGCGAGGCTCTCGATGTCCGGCAGCAGGCGCTCGACAGCGATCTCGCTGACCATCCGGTCTTCGATCGTGATGAGGCCGCGAACAAAGGCCTTCGCCTGATCGCACCCGACGTCCGGGGTCGGCTGAATCTGATCCGGATTGATCGACAGAATGTCGGAGACCGCATCGACCAGAAGTCCCACCAGACGTTCTCCCACCTGCACGACAATGATCACCGAGCGCTCAGACGGCTGGGTGGGAGGCAGCTCCAGCCGTTCGGCGAGATCCATGATCGGCAGCACTGCGCCGCGCAGATTGATGACACCTTTCATGTAGTTCGGGCTTTGCGGCAGGGGCGTTGCGACGCTCCAACCCCTGATCTCCCGTACAGACATGATGTCGACGCAGTATTCCTGTTCTCCGGACCAGAATGATGTCAGCTCACGACGATCGCTAGCCGCGCTATTCACTTGCTGGTTCATGTTCACTCCGCAGCTTGGATTAAAGGTTCGTGTGCCCGGACAGGTTCACGCTTGCGCATCGCGACCAAGGCGTCGACATCCAGGATCAAGGCTACGCGGCCATCACCCAGTATCGTTGCCGCTGCAATTCCAGGCACCTGCTTGTAGTTCGACTCCAATGACTTGATCACTACCTGCCTCTGGCCATGAATGCTGTCTGCAACCAGGGCGGCCCGACCACCATCCTCGCTGTCGACCAGCAGTACGACCCCTTCGGCCGGATTGGTCGCTTCGGCCTGGAAGCCAAGCACCCGGCCGATGTCGACCAGGGGCACGTAGGCGTCCCGAACGGCAAGGACGCTGCCCTCTACGCCCACTCGCTTGACGTCGTTTGCTGCCGGGCGAAGGCTCTCCACAATCGCGCTCAGCGGCACGACCAGGGTCTGGCCGGCCACGTCGATGACCATGCCGTCAAGCACGGCAAGCGTGAGCGGAAGGCTGAGCGTGAAGGTCGATCCGACCCCCGGCCGGGAGCTTATCGAGATCCGGCCGCCAAGGCCCTGAACCGACTTGCGCACGACGTCCATGCCGACCCCGCGGCCCGAAATGTCCGAGACCGTCCTTGCCGTTGAGAATCCGGGGAGGAAGATGAGATTATCGACCTCCTCATCCGTCAGCTGAGCATCCGCGGCGATCAGGCCGCGACTGATCGCGATCTGGCGAACACGGGCTCGGTCAATGCCCTTGCCGTCGTCACCCACCTCGATGACGATCCGCCCGCCACGGTGCAGCGCCGCCAAACGAACCGTTCCCTCCGACGCCTTGCCGGCGGCGATCCGTTCCTCCGGGGATTCCAGACCATGATCGATCGCATTGCGCAGCATGTGCGTGATCGGTTCAGAAATGCGCTCGATCACCGTCTTGTCGACTTCTGTAGTTTCTCCGTCGGTGACCAGCCGTACCTGCTTGCCGGTCTGACCGGCGATCTCACGCACAAGTCGGGGCATCCGCTGAAACACGGACTTTACGGGCTGAGCCCGGATCGCCATGACGCTGTCCTGGATGTCACGGGTCAGTTGCTCAAGTTCATCCAGGCCCCGGCCAACATCCGAAGACGCCGCAAAGCCGTGGCCAGCAACCCGTTGGGCCAGCATGGCCTGGTTGATCACCAGTTCCCCGACAAGATCGATCAGCTTGTCAATGCGCTCAGGGTCGACACGAATGGTCGCCGGATTGGCCTTATCGCCCCCGGCTCGGGCGGGCGCCTGGCGGGACGAGGCGCTGTCACGAGGCATACCTTCTGCGGATACGGCGGGCGGTGACGGGATCAGGTCCAGCGCGCTGGGCGTCTCGTCGGGCGACTGAGCCTCAACGGATGGCGGAGGCTCGGCGAGCGCGGCCTGCGCCGCGGCGATGATCGCGGCGATGTCTGGACCCGCATCCGGTTCCGCCGCCATCGACGGGGACGCCACCCGAACGATGGTTGTGGAACAGTCGCCCTCTACAAACTCGAAGACTTCTCGGATCTGCTCTTCAGTGGCCTCGGTCTTGAGACGAACCTTCCAGGCGAAGTGCGCCGTTTCCGGCTCCAGGTTGTCAAAAGGCGGCAGAGCATCGTCAAGAAGTTCGACCTCGACCTCCCCCAGGCGCTCGATCTCGCGGAGGAGGAGCCCCGCCTCGTTCGCCTTAGCGTAGAGGTCATCCATCGGCTGGAAGGTGATCGTCCAGACCTGTTCCTTCGGCGAGTCGTCGACCTCGGGTATGGTGAGAG
>JBJTEN010000137.1:0-17891 GCA_046092925.1 Phenylobacterium sp.
ATCGAAAACATGTTCGGCCGGATCAAGGACTGGAGACGCATCCACACCCGTTACGACCGATGCGCCCACACATTCATGTCCGCCATCTCCATAGCCGCAACCGTCATCTGGTGGTTGTGAACAATGAGTCCTGAGCCTAGCTTCCGGCCTTGGCCTTCGTCCGGCCGTCGTCCGGGCGCTGGATGCGCGGTCCGAGGTTTTCCATCACCGCGCGGGCGTCGAAGGTCTCGGAGTCATCCGCCCGCTTCGGGCCCTTGCCCAGGACGATCTCGGCCGACGCGGTGAACTTCTCGATGGTCGAGACGTCCATGGGCTGCCGCGCCAGGGGACCGTCCAGCCAGGGATCGTAGAGGCGCCATTCATAGGGACCATAGTAGCGCCAGTAGGGCCGCCAGTAGGGCAGGGGCGCAGGCTGAGGGTCCACGCGGGAGGTCGCCTTGCGGTCCGTGTTCCTGCTCACGAGGGTGAAGGTGTCGAAGCCGTTGGCGAGGGTCAGCTCCGCCGCCCGATAGGCCAGGTAGAGCTCGACGGTTTCCCGGGAGGTGAGGCTGTTGCCGGTGAAGGTCACGCGGTAGCGGCCCGGCTCAATCCTGACGTCGGAGTAGCCGCCGAGGCCCGGGGAACTGGCGAGAAGGGGCTGGTAGGGCGTGGCCGTCGTACAGGCGGCGAGGCCGGCGGCAAGGGCCAGGCTGGCGACAAGGGCGAAACGCGTCAGGCGCATCTTGGGCTCCAAGGTCGGGACGTCACGGGGTTTCGGACACGTCTCAGGCGAAAGTATGGCCGCGGTTCAGGAGAGGACCACAAGCACCGCCTTGCCTAGCGCCCCGAACAGCAGGATCGCAGCCGCCAGGGCCTGGATCGCAAATCCCCGGCCGCGCTTGTCGGCCGCCTGCGAATAGTCGACGGCGTAGAGAATGCGTCCCAGGATCCAGACCAGGCCAATCGCCGCCGCCGTCGCATCGCTCCAGTAGAGGGCGAACAGCCAGAGGGACACGAAGAAGATCGGCAGCCATTCCAGTGTGTTTCCCTGGACCCGCAGATATCTCTCCAGCATCGGATCTCCGGACATGGCCGGAGCGTCGATACCCGACTTCCGTCGGGCCACGCCCACCCTGAGGCCCATCCAGAAGTAGGTCAGAAGGGCGAGAAGGGAGACGATTGCGGTCAGGTTCGGAAAGCTCATGGGACTTCTCCAGTTTGTCCTGAGGGTGACACGCCCCAGACCTTTGGGGAACTAGCCTTGCGTGCGCCGGTCCCGGCGGGCCTGGACCCGCAGGCGCAGGGCGTTCAGCTTGATGAAGCCGGCGGCGTCGCGGTGGTCGTAGGCGACCCGGCCCTCCTCGAAGGTCACGAGGTCCTGGTCGTAGAGGGACCAGGGGCTGGTCCGGCCGATCACCGTGACATTGCCCTTGTAGAGCTTCACCCGGACCTGGCCGGTCACGTGCTTCTGCGACAGGTCGATGGCCGCCTGCAGCATCTCGCGCTCCGGGGAGAACCAGAAGCCGTTGTAGATCAGGCTGGCGTAGCGGGGCATCAGCTCGTCCTTCAGGTGCGCCGAGCCCCGGTCGAGGGTGATGGACTCGATGCCCCGGTGGGCGGCAAGCAGGATGGTCCCGCCGGGGGTCTCGTAGACGCCCCGGGACTTCATGCCGACAAAGCGGTTCTCCACCAGGTCCAGCCGGCCGATCCCGTTGTCGTGGCCCAGCTGGTTCAGGCGGGTGAGGAGGGTCGCCGGGCTCATCCGCACCCCGTCGATGGCGACCGGGTCGCCGCCCTCGAAGTCGATCGTGATGACGGTGGGCGCGTCCGGGGCGGCCTCCGGCGAGATCGTGCGCATGTGCACGAACTCCGGCGGCTCCACCGCCGGGTCCTCGAGCACCTTTCCCTCGGAGGAGGAGTGCAGGAGGTTGGCGTCGACGCTGAAGGGCGCCTCGCCGCGCTTGTCCTTGGCGATCTGGATCTGGTGCTTCTCGGCGAAGTCCAGGAGGGCCTCCCGGGACTTGAAGTCCCACTCCCGCCAGGGGGCGATGACGTGGATGTCCGGCTCCAGGGCGTAGTAGCCCAGCTCGAAGCGGACCTGATCGTTGCCCTGTCCGGTGGCGCCGTGGCTGACGGCGTCGGCGCCGGTCTTCCGGGCGATGTCGATCTGCTTCTTGGCGATCAGCGGCCGGGCGATGGAGGTGCCCAGGAGGTACAGGCCTTCATAGACCGTGTTGGCCCGGAACATAGGGAAGACGTAGTCGCGGACGAACTCCTCGCGCACATCCTCGATGAAGATGTTCTCGGGCTTCACCCCGGCGGCGAGGGCCTTGGCCCGCGCCGGCTCGATCTCCTCGCCCTGCCCCAGGTCAGCGGTGAAGGTCACGACCTCGGCGCCGTACTCGGTCTGCAGCCACTTCAGGATGATCGAGGTGTCGAGGCCGCCGGAATAGGCGAGGACGACTTTCTTGATGGCGCGGGTCATGGCGGCGGGTCCGGAAGGAGGACGAAGGGGAAGGGCGCTTTAGCGGCCCGCAGGCCGCCGGCGCAAGGGCTCAGACGGTGACCTGCGCGCCCATCTCCACCACCCGTCCGGGCGGAATCCGGAAAAAGTCCGTCGGGTTGGCGGCGTTGCGCATCAGGAAGATGAAGAGCTTGTCCTGCCAGAGCGGCATTCCGGAACTGGCGGAGGGCACGACGGAGCGACGGCCGAGGAAGAAGCTGGTGGCCATGATGTCGAACTTCAGCCCCTGCTGGCGGCAGAGGTTGAGGGCCTTGGGGATGTTGGGGCTCTCCATGAACCCGTAGGACACGGTGAGTTTCTTGAAGTCGTCGTTGACCGATTCGATCCGGATCCGCTCCTCATCACGGACCCGGGGCGTCTGGGCGGTCAGCACGGTCAGAATGATGTTCCGCTCGTGCAGCACCTTGTTGTGCTTGAGGTTGTGCAAGAGGGCGACAGGCGCCACGTCGGCGTCCGAGGTCAGGAAGATCGCCGCGCCGGAAGCACGGTGCGGCGGCCTGGCCTGAAGCATGTCGATGAGCTCGCCGAGGGCCACGGAGTCCCTTCGGGTCTTCTCGGCCAGGATTCGCGTGCCGCGGCTCCAGGTCCACATGATCACCACCATCAGGGCGCCCGCCATCAGGGGCAGCCAGGCGCCCTGGGCCAGCTTGAGAAGGTTGGAGGACATGAAGACCAGGTCGATGGCCCCAAAACCGGCCGTCGCGAGGACGGCGACCCAGAGGGGCTTCTTCCAAAGGTGCCGGATGATGACGAATAGCAGGAGGGTGTCGACAAACATCGACCCGGTGACCGCAATGCCATAGGCGGCGGCCAGGTTGGACGAGGTCTGGAAGGTCAGGAGCAGAAGGATCACGCCGACCATCAGGAAGGTGTTCACCTGGGGGACGTAGATCTGGCCCGCCTGGGTCTCCGACGTCCGCCGGATATCGATCCGCGGCAGGAGCCCCAGCTGGACCGCCTGCTGCGTGACGGAGAAGGCCCCCGAGATCACCGCCTGGCTCGCGATCACGCTGGCCGCGGCGGCCATCAGCAGGACCGGCCAGTAGACCAGGGTGGGGACCATTCCGAAGAAGGGGTTATCCCGCATTTCCGGCCGATCCAGGACCATGGCGCCCTGGCCGAGATAGTTCAGGACCAGGGCGGGCAGCACTATGGCCAGCCATCCCGCCCGGATGGGCGCCTTCCCGAAATGACCCATGTCCGCATAGAGCGCCTCCGCCCCCGTCACGGCGAGGAAGACGCTGCCGAGGATCACGAACCCGACGAAGCCGTTGTTCAGAAGGAAGATCACCCCATAGTGGGGCAGAAGGCCCCGGAGCACGGAGGGGCTGTCAAAGATGTGATAGACCCCGAGCGCCCCGAGGATCACGAACCAGGCCAGGGTGATCGGTCCGAAGGCCTTGGCGATGCTGGCCGTTCCCCGGGACTGTACGAGAAAGAGCACGATCAGGATCGCCGCCGCGATGGGCAGAACAAGCCCCCCGAGCTCCGGACTTACGCCCGGGGCGTCCCTGAGCCCCTCCACGGCGCCCAGGACGGAGATGGCGGGGGTGATCACGCTGTCCCCGTAGAAGAGGGCCGCCCCGGCCATACCAAGCAGGAGCACGGTTCCGGACCGGCGCTTGAGGGCCCGTTGCGCCAGGGCCATCAGGGCCAGGGTTCCGCCCTCGCCCGTGTTGTCGGCCCGCATGATCAGGGCGCCGTACTTCAGCGTCACCACGAGGATCAGGGCCCAGGTGATGAGCGAGACGACGCCCAGCACGGAGAGTTCCGGGGACACGTCAGCCCGGGAGTGGGCGAGGGCCTCGCGCATGGCGTAGAGAGGACTGGTGCCGATGTCGCCGAAGACCACCCCGAGGGCGCCCAGGGTGAGGGCGGCCAGCCCCTCGGGCCGCCCGCCATGCGAATCTCCACCCCCGGTGTGAGGGCCGCCGGTTGACTCGGCTGCATCCGCCATGACTGCCCCCGAAGGCCCCGCGCTTCGCCCCACTGACGGCCCGCCTGCCTGAGGCCTGCGGGCGAGGCGCGCGATACACCCTTTCCGGGGAGGGTTCAATGTGATGCGGCCCCATCGCCGGCCTGGCGCCCGGCCTTGCATCGTCAGTCCGGAACCGCCAAATCTCCGGAATGTTCATCCAGACCGAAACCACCCCGAATCCCCAGGTTCTGAAGTTCCTGCCCGGACG
Source organism: Phenylobacterium sp. (assembly GCA_046092925.1). Lineage (GTDB taxonomy): Bacteria > Pseudomonadota > Alphaproteobacteria > Caulobacterales > Caulobacteraceae > Phenylobacterium. The sequence continues at coordinate 4,690 of JBJTEN010000137.1, forward strand.
GACCGTCATGGAGTCCGGTTCCCGGGACTTCCGGTCTCCGGACGAGGCCAGGGACTCCCCCCTGGCCCTGGAGGTCTTTGGTCTCGAGGGCGTCAACCGGGTCTTTTTCGGTGGCGACTTCATCACTGTGGGGAAGATCGCCTCTGCGGAATGGGACCACCTCAAGGCGCCGGTGCTGGCGGCGATCATGGACCATTTCACCTCCGGCCGGCCGCTCTTCGAGGGGGCTGGGCAGGTCGAGGGCGAAGAGACCGCCTACGACGGCGACACCGCCCAGATCGTCGCCGAGATCCGTGAACTCCTCGACACCCGGATCCGGCCCGCCGTCGCCCGGGACGGGGGCGACATCCTGTTCGATCGCTTCGAGGTGGAGAGCGGTACGGTCTGGCTGCACATGCGCGGCGCCTGCGCGGGCTGCCCGTCCTCCTCCGCAACCCTGAAGGCCGGGGTCGAGAACATGCTGAAGCACTACGTCCCCGAAGTGGTCCGGGTCGAGCAGACCCTCTGACGCGGCGTGCGGGTCCTCGCCCTGGATACCTGCCTCGCCGCCTGCTCGGTGGCCGTCCTCGATGGCGACCGGATCGCGGCGGCCGCCTGCGAGGTGATGGAACGGGGCCACCAGGAACGGCTCGCCCCCCTTGTTCGGGACACCATGGCGCGCGCAGCCCTGGCCTTTTCCGACCTCGACAGGATCGCCGTCACCCTGGGTCCGGGATCCTTCACCGGTCTGAGGGTGGGCCTCGCCTTTGCAAAGGGCCTGGGCCTGGCCCTCGGCAGGCCCGTCATCGGCCTGGGCTGCCTGGAGGTCCTCGCCGGGCCCTTCTCCGCAGCGCCAGGGCGAACCCTGGCCCTCGTGCCTGCGCGTGAGGGGGCGGCCTGTCACCAGCAGTTTGAGGCCGGGCGCCCCCTTGGCCCGCCTGTCGCGGGTCGTCTCGCCGGCCTGGAGGACCTTGACGCCGTGGCCCGGATTGTCGGCGCGGTGGAGCTTGCGGATGGCCTGATGCCGGGGGCGGAGCGCATGCCGGCGCTGCTGCCGGACGCCGCCGTCGCCGCCCGCCTCGCGGTGGATCGGACGCCCGGAGACCTGGCGCCCCTCTACATGCGGCCGCCGGATGCGAAGTTGCCTGGCGGCCGGAGCGCCGCATGAGCTTGCGTCGCGCCGGCCCGGGGGACCTCGACGCCCTGGCCCGGCTGCATGCGTCCGCCTTCAGCCCGGGCTGGAGCGCCGCAGAGATCTCCGCCCTCGACGCCGTGGCCTTCCTTGAGGAAGGCGCCGGGATGATCCTGGTTCGCACCGTCGCCGGGGAGGCCGAGGTCTTGACGATCGGCGTCAGCCCGGAGGCGCGGCGGTGCGGGGTCGGCGGGCGCCTCCTGAAGTCGGCGCTCGAGGCGGCGGAAGGGGAGGGCGCAAAAGCGGTCTTTCTCGAGGTCGCCGAGGACAATGTCGCCGCCCGGAGACTTTACGCCAGTCACGGCTTCGAGGAGGCGGGCCGGCGTCGCGCCTACTATCGGAGGGCGGGCGCCGGGGCGGTCGACGCCCTTGTTCTGAGGCGGGCGCTTAACACGGCGTCCTGAAAGACCTATTCTGAGGGTGAGGAGACTTCCGTTTGCACCGCATTGAGAACCTCTGCATCGCCAAGGGCATGCGCATGACCGACCAGCGCCGGGTGATCGCCCGGGTGCTGTCGGAGGCCCAGGACCACCCGGACGTGGAAGAGCTTCACCGCCGTTCCCACGCCGTGGACCCGCGCATCTCCATCGCCACCGTCTATCGGACCGTGCGGCTCTTCGAGGAAGCGGGCATCATCTCGCGCCTGGATTTCCGCGACGGCCGGGCGCGATACGAAGAGGCGCCTGAGACCCATCACGACCACCTGATCGACATGACCACCGGCAAGGTCATCGAGTTTGTTGATCCGGAGATCGAGGCCCTGCAGGAGGCCATTGCGCGTCGCCTCGGGTACCGGCTGGTGGATCACCGTCTGGAGCTCTACGGCCTCCCCATCCATGAGTAACCCCCCGACCCGGGCGCCGAAGCGGCTCTATATCCGCACCTATGGCTGCCAGATGAACGTCTATGACAGCGAGCGCATGGCCGATGTGCTCGCGCCCCTGGGCTACGCCATGACCGAGCGGGCCGAAGAGGCCGATCTCGTCGTCCTGAACACCTGCCACATCCGCGAGAAGGCCACGGAGAAGGTCTATTCCGAGCTCGGACAGCTGAAGGTCCTGAAGACCGAGCGCGCCGCCGCGGGCCTCGGCATGACCATCGCCGTAGCGGGCTGCGTGGCCCAGGCCGAGGGCGAGGAGATCCTGCGCCGGCAGCCGGCGGTGGACCTGGTGGTCGGACCGCAGGCCTACCACCAGTTGCCCGAGCTCATCGCGCGCACCCACCGGGCCCGGGGCGAGCGCCTCGCCGCCGACTTCGCCCCCGAGGCCAAGTTCGACGCCCTGGGGGCCGCCCGGTCGACCTCGGGCGTCACCGCCTTCCTCACCGTCCAGGAGGGCTGCGACAAGTTCTGCACCTTCTGCGTGGTGCCCTACACCCGCGGCGGGGAATGGTCCCGGCCGGCGGAGGCCATCCTGGCCGAGGCGCGCAGCCTCGCCGAGCGGGGCGTGCGCGAGGTGACCCTGCTGGGCCAGAACGTCAACGCCTGGTCGGGCGAGGGCGGGCTGGGCGGTCTGGCCCGACAGATGGCCCGGATCGAGCGCCTGGACCGCATCCGCTACACCACCAGCCACCCCCGGGACATGGACGACGACCTGATCGCCGCCCACGCCGAGCTGCCCCAGCTCATGCCCTACCTGCACCTGCCCGTTCAGTCGGGGTCTGACCGGATCCTCAAGGCCATGAACCGCGGCCATACCGCCGAGTCCTACCTCCGCCTGGTGGAGAAGATCCGCGCCGCCCGCCCCGACATCGCCCTGTCCGGCGACTTCATCGTCGGCTTCCCCGGAGAACGGGAGTCCGACTTCGAGGCGACCCTGGCCCTGGTGCGCGAGGCCGGCTACGCTTCGGCCTTTACCTTCAAGTACTCCCGACGCCCGGGCACCCCCGCCGCCGCCCAGCCCGGCCAGGTGGACGAGGCGGTGAAGGACGAGCGCCTCGCCCGTCTGAACGCCCTCGTCGAGTCCCAGCAGAAGGCCTTCAACGCCGCCCAGGAGGGGCGTGTCCTGCCGGTTCTCTTCGAGAAGCCCGGCCGCCACCCCGGCCAGCTTTCCGGGCGCAGTCCCTACCTACAGGCCGTCCACTGCGAAGGACCGCCCCAGCTGATCGGCCGGATCGCCCCGGTCCGGATCGACTCCGCCGCCCGGATGAGCCTTTCGGGGACCCTCGTCGCAGACCCCCAGCCCGCATGAGCCGGACCGCCGAGTTCGTCACCCTGTCGGAGGCCGCCGCCCGGGCGGTGGCCGGCCCTTCCAGCCGCCATGCGGCCCTGAGCGAGGACGCCTTCGATGTCCTGGTCGAGACCCCCGGCGGCGGCGTGTCCCTGACGGGCGATGTGCGCGGCCGCGCCTCGGCCAAGCGAGTCGTGGAGGCGCTGGCCCTGCGCGCCGAGCGCGGGCTGGAGGTGGCCGAGGCCGACGTCCGGGTCGCCATTGGCCAGGCGCGCACCGGACGCGGCTCGCCCCCCGGCGCCCTGCCGTCGGGCCGGCGCGGGCCGGTCTCGCCCCGCACCCCGGCCCAGGCCCGCTATCTCGACACCCTGGCCAGGTGCGACCTGGTCTTCGGCCTGGGGCCGGCGGGCACCGGAAAGACCTTTCTCGCCGTGGCGGCCGGAGTCGGGGCCCTGCTGCGGGGCGATGTCGACCGGCTGATCGTCTCGCGCCCCGCCGTGGAGGCCGGCGAGCGCCTCGGCTTCCTGCCCGGCGACCTGACCGAGAAGGTCGACCCCTACATGGCGCCCGTCTGGGAGGCCCTGACCGACATCCTCGGCGCCGAGCAGTTCCGCCGGCGTCGCGAGAAGGGCGAGATCGAGCTGGCGCCAATCGCCTTCATGCGCGGCCGGACCCTGTCCCACGCCTATGTCATCGTCGACGAGGCCCAGAACTGCTCGCGCATGCAGATGCGGATGGTCCTGACCCGGCTGGGCGAGGGCGCCAAGATGGTGGTCACCGGCGATCCCAGCCAGATCGACCTGCCTCAGCCCCGCGATTCCGGCCTTGCCCACGCGGTCAGCCTGCTCGAGGGGGAAAAGGGCATCGGCGTGGCCCGGTTCGGACCGGAGGACGTGGTCCGGCACCCCCTGGTCGAGCGGATTGTCCGGGCCTACGAGGCTGACGGGCGCTCCGCCGGGGCCGGGTCATGAGCGCCATCGATCCTATGTCGCAGGTCGAGGTTCTGGTGGAGTCGGAGGACTGGGCGGCTCGCCTTGCCGATGTCTCCGGGCTTGCCGTCCGGGCGGCGGAGGCCGCGCTTTCAGCGGCGGACGCCCGCGGCGGCCTCGCCATCCTTCTGGCGGACGACGAGCGGCTTTCCGGCCTGAATTCGGCCTTCCGGGGGAAGGCGGGCCCGACCAACGTGCTGTCCTTTCCGGCCCCCGCCAATCCCGAGGGCTGGCTGGGCGACGTGGCCCTGGCGTTCGGAACCTGTCTTCGCGAGGCCGAGGCCCAGGACAAGCGCCTCGAGCATCACCTGCAACATCTCGTGGCGCATGGGGTCCTGCATCTTGTAGGGTACGACCACGAGACCGAAGCCGAAGCCTCGGTAATGGAAGGTCTTGAGATCAAGGTTCTGGCCGGCCTGGGGGCGCCTGATCCCTACGCGGCCGAAAGAGGAGATGATGGGCAGTCGTGATGCGCCCGCCCCGGAGGGGCGACAGGGAAAGGGTCCCGGAGGCTGGTTCCACCGGATTTTCGGGGCCCGTGGACGAAACCCCGCCGTTCTGGCCGCAGAGGCCCTGACCGAGTCCGCCGGGGGCAGGCTGGTCGACCAGGCCCAGGCTTTCCAGACCCTCAGGGTTGACGACGTCATGACCCCTCGGGCCGACATCGTCGCGGTGGAGGTCGATACGCCTCTGGACGAGGTCGTCGCCCGGTTCCTCGAGGCCGAGCATTCGCGGATGCCGATCTACCGCGAGACTCTGGACGACCCCCTGGGGGTGGTCCACGTCAAGGATGTCTTCAAGCAGATCGCCACCGGCGCCCGCCCCCGGGGTCGACGCGCCGGGGCGGCGGACTCAGGTCTCCTGCGCCTGAAGCGAGAGGCGCTTTATGTTCCGGCCTCCATGCGCGCCGCAGACCTCCTTCTGAGGATGCAGGCGACGCGCATCCATATGGCTCTTGTCATCGACGAGTTCGGGGGGACGGACGGGCTCGTGACGCTGGAGGATCTGGTCGAGGCCGTGGTCGGGGAGATCGACGACGAGCATGACGAGGCTCAGGCGGCGGGCGTCCTGGAGCGCCCGGACGGGGTGTTCGAAGCCGACGCCCGTGCTCCCCTGGAAGAGCTCGAAGCCGCCCTTGGCCGGGATCTGGCCCCTCCTGACCTTGACGAGGAGATCGACACCGTAGGCGGGCTCGTGGCCGCCGTCGCGGGCCGGCTGCCGCGTCGGGGAGAGGTCATCGCCTATCCGGAAGGCTATGAGATCCAGGTGCTGGACGCCGATCCGCGACGGATCAAGCGGGTTCGAATCCGACCCGCCCCACCGCCCGCGGCTCCGGCCAAGGACTGACCTTGCCGACGCGCGCTTCCGCGGTCGCCGGGATGGCGGCCCTGGCGGGCGGGGCGCTGGCGGCTCTCGCCTTTCCCCCGTTTGGCTTTCTGCCCGGTCTGGCCGGGTTCGCCCTGATCCTGTGGTCACTGGACGGGCCCGAGACCGCCCGGCCGGTCCGCAGCGCCGCGGTCAGGGGCGGCCTGGGCGGTCTTGGCTACTTCGCCGTCTCGGTCTCCTGGGTTGTCGAGCCCTTCCTGGTCGATGAACGCACGCATGGCTGGATGGCGCCCTTCGCCCTCGTTCTGATGGCGGGCGGGCTGTCGCTGTTCTGGGCCGCTGCGGCGGCGCTCTGGCGGAGGATCGGAGCCCGGGGCCTGTCCGGCCTCATCGCCTTCGCGGCGATCTTCTCGGCCTTCGAATGGCTGCGCGGGCACGTTCTGACCGGCTTTCCCTGGAACCTGCCCGGCGAGGCCTGGGCGGCGGGATCGCCCCTCTCGCAGGGGGCCGCCCTGGTCGGAGCCTACGGTCTCACCTGGGTCACCCTGCTGCTCTGCGCTTCGCCGGCCTGGGTCCTCGGCCCCGGCTCGGCGGCTCGCCGCGGCGTCCGTGTCTCCCTGGTCGCAGTCGCCTTTCTCGGGCTCTACGCCTGGGGCGGCTCCCGGATCGCCGCGACCCCCGACGCGCCCGCCGGACCCGTGGTGCGCATCGTCCAGGCGGACGTCGACCAGAAGACCAAGTGGCGACCCGAGAACCTGTTGGCCATCTTCAGGACCTACCTTGAGCTCAGCGCCCGCCCGGCGCCGGCGCAGCCGGTCCTTGTCGTCTGGCCCGAGGGCGCCCTGCCCGCCGTGATCAACGACCTTCTGGCGCCGGGATCGCCCTGGCGGGCCGCCCTGGCCGACGCCCTCGCGCCCGGACAGGTCCTGGCCATGGGCGCCAACAGGGTCGAGTTGGATGACGAGGGCGCCCTGACCTACCGCAACAGCCTGATCCTCGTGAGGGGAACCGGGTCCGACCTCTCCCTCGCCGGCGTCTACGACAAGCACAGGCTGGTGCCCTTTGGCGAGTTCATGCCGCTCGGGGACCTGGCCGGCCGGATCGGCCTGCGCAGCCTCGTTCGCATGCCCGAGGACTTCACGGCGGGGCCGCCGCCCGTCCCCCTCCGGACGGCCGGCCTACCGGCCATGCAGCCCATGATCTGCTATGAGGCGCTGTTCCCCGGCTTCACGCGCGCTGCGGCGCGCCGGGGCGGCGGTCGACCGGCCTTTATCCTGAATGTCTCCAACGACGCCTGGTTCGGCAGGGGATCCGGCCCCTGGCAGCACCTCAACATGGCCGGCTACCGGGCGATCGAGGAGGGCCTGCCCATCGTCCGCTCCACCCCCACGGGCGTGTCGGCCGTGATCGACCCCGCCGGTCGGATGACGGGCCGGGTCCTGAAGCTTGGCGAGTCCGGCGTCATCGATGTGGCGATCCCCGCGCCAAGGCCGCCGACGCCCTATGCGCTCTGGGGCGACCTGCCTTTTCTGGCCCTGCTGATCCTCTCGGCCGCCCTTGCGGGACATAAAGAAATCTTTATAGGTCTGTCCAAGCGCCGGCCCCTGCGCAGGGCGCGCCGCGACCCAGACGGAGCCTTGCCGTGACCCGCCCTTCCTATCTCTTCACCAGCGAAAGCGTTTCCGAGGGCCATCCCGACAAGGTCGCCGACCGCATCTCCGACACCGTCGTGGACGCCTTCATCGGCGCCGACCCCGAGGCCCGCGTGGCCTGCGAGACCCTTGTCACCACCAACCGGATCATTCTGGCGGGGGAGGTCCGCGCCTCCCGCCCGGGGGCCAGCAAGGCCGAGAACAAGGCCTTCACCCGTGAAGTGATCTCTTCGCTCGAGCCCCGCGTCCGAGACGCCGTCAAGGACATCGGCTACGAGCAGAAGGGTTTCCACTGGCAGAAGGCCAAGTACGCCTGCCATCTTCACGGCCAGTCCGGCGACATTGCGCAGGGGGTCGACGCCAGCAACACCAAGGACGAGGGCGCGGGCGACCAGGGGATCATGTTCGGCTACGCCTGCGACGAGACGCCGGCTCTGATGCCGGCGACACTTCAGTACTCGCACGAAATCCTTCGCCGTCTGGCCGTCGTCCGCCATTCCGGCGAGATGCCCTTCCTGGAGCCCGACGCCAAGAGCCAGGTGACCCTGGCCTACGAGAACGGTCGTCCTGTGGCGGTGACCCAGCTGGTCATTTCCACCCAGCACGCCAAGCGGATCGGCCTGCGCCTCGCCACGCCGGCGCGGATCAAGGACGCCATCCGCCCCCTGGTCGAGAGCGTCTTTCCCGATGGCCTGCTGAACCGAAAGACGGTCTGGCATGTCAATCCGACCGGCCGCTTCGTCCAGGGCGGTCCGGATGGGGATACCGGTCTCACGGGTCGCAAGATCATCGTGGACACCTATGGCGGGGCTGCGCCGCACGGCGGGGGCGCCTTCTCGGGCAAGGATCCGACCAAGGTTGACCGCTCCGCCGCCTACGCCTGCCGCTATCTCGCCAAGAACGTCGTCGCCGCGGGCCTCTCGCGCCGCTGCACCATCCAGATCAGCTACGCCATCGGGGTCTCCACCCCCCTCAGCTTCTATGTCGACCTGCATGGCGAGGGCCAGATCGACCCGGCAAAGCTCGAGAAGGCCTTGCCCGAACTGGTCGGCGGGGCGACGCCGGCGGCCATCCGGCGCCACCTCGGCCTGAACCGGCCGATCTACGCCCGCACGGCGGCCTATGGTCACTTCGGCCGCGAGCCCGACTCCGACGGGGGTTTCTCCTGGGAGCGCACGGACCTGGTGGAAGCCCTGAAGGGTCTGGCCTGACGCGCGCGTGGAGACCTCTCCGCCCCTGCGATCCTTTGGCCGGATCCGGTCCCGGACCCTGAAGCCGCGGCAGGCCTCCCTCGTGGAGACCCTGCTGCCCGCCCTGCGTCCGCCCGCCGAGGGCGCGGTGGATCCCGCCCGCCTCATGCCCGGCGCCCGCGAGACCTGGCTCGAGGTCGGCTTTGGCGGCGGAGAACACATGGCGGCCCAGGCCGCCGCTCACCCGGACGTCCTGGTTCTGGGGGCCGAGCCCTTCCTCAACGGCGTCGCCAGCGCCCTGCGGCATGTGGATGCCGGCGCCCTGCGGAACGTCCGGATTCATGACGGCGACGCCCGCGACCTGATGGCCCGGCTGCCCGCCGCGAGCCTGGACCGGCTCTTCGTTCTGTTTCCAGACCCCTGGCAGAAGGCGCGCCACCACAAGCGTCGCCTGGTCAACACCGCCTTCTCCGCCGAGGCGGCCCGGCTCCTGAAGCCAGGGGGCCGCCTGCGACTGGCGACGGACTGGGCCGACTACGCCGACCAGATCCTCAAGGTCATGTGCGCCGAGCCGCGCCTTCAATGGACGGCCCAGTGCGCCGGGGACTGGCGCAACCCTCCCGCCGACCATGTCCGCACCCGCTACGAGTCCAAACGGCTCGGAGACTGCGATCCGGTCTGGCTGGACTTTATCCGTGTTCCGGATCCGGCCCCTGGCGCGGCGCTCAGGCCGAGTCCAGGCAGACCACCCGCGCCACCCGGAGATCGCGCCTGAGGCTGTCCGCCACAATGCCGTAGTTGGTCGTGGTGACCGACTCGCCCACCGCCCCGGCCTGCGGGCGCTCATTTGCCGACTTCAGGGCGCGGATCAGGGTTTCCGGCGAGGTCGTGTAGATGCGGCCGCGACGGGGAGACTCCGCCACGGTGACGCCGATCACCCGGCCCGCGTCGTCCAGGGCGGGCGCGCCTGACAGGCCTGCGAGGCTTCCCCTCAGCTCGTCCGTCCGTCCGGTCTCCGCCCAGACCAGCACGGACTCGGTGCGTTCGCCGTGCCCCCGGATGACCATGTTCTCCCGCCCGATCAGGCGGGACGTCGCCTCGCCGGGCCGGCCCTGCGGGAAGCCTGGATGATAGGCGCGCTCGCCCCGGCGGAGCGTTCGTCCGACGGCCACAGGCAGAGGTGCGGCGCCCCCCTCGGTGGTGAGGATGGCGACTTCCCCGTGCGGATCGATCCGGACATCGGCGGAGACGCCGCGGCCGTCCCCCACCACCACGGCGGCGCGTCGGCAGCCATCGACCACGTGCCGGGCCGTGATCCAGACCCCCCGCTCATCGATCGAGAAGGCCGTTCCGGAGCCAGGCTCGGGCGTGGGCGGCGCGTCCACGATCACCGAGGGGTCGAAGGGCGAAGCCGGGCCCAGCGGCAAACCGTCGCCGGTGGCCGGCGGCGGCGGCGGCGGCGGCGCGTCCGCCTGCTCGCGCCGGGTGATCGCCACAACGATCACAGCCACGATGATGGCGAGATAGACCAGCCAGTCGCTGAGCCGCGGAAAGTGCACGCCTGTCTCCTACCCCGCAACGGCGGCGGCGAGGACCACGGCGGAGGCGAGCTTGGCGCCCGCCAGCAGGGCGGCGGCCGAGATCTCGCCATGCTGGATGCGTTCGGGAAGCCCTTTGAGCAGGAGGTCGACCAGACGGAAGACCAGGAGCTGAACGACAATGGTCGGCGCGCCCCACATGACGATCTCCAGGAGCGAGGCCGAGGCTGTCATGGCGGCCGCCAGGGGCAGGGCGAGACCCATCAGCACCCCGCCGAAGGAGCCCGCGGCGGCGGCGTTGCCCTCGCGGATCAGCTGGATTTCCTTGTGCGGCGTCAGGACCACATAGAGGGCGGCTCCCGCCACCAGGATTCCCAGGGTGGCCGCGGCGTGAAGCAGGGCCAGGGGAAAGCCGGCGGCGAAGGCCAGGATCTCCGGTGAGGCGATGGGTGATGACATGCGAACTCCGTTCAGCCGCAGGATGACGTGGAAGCCGGCGGGGATTCGGTCGCCGCCCTTTCCCGGGCTCGCCGGACCGAGGCGCGTTCCTTCTCGCTCTCGCTCTTGAGCTGTCCGCAGGCGGCGAGGATGTCGCGCCCCCGGGGCGTCCGGATCGGCGAGGCGTAACCGGCCCGGTTCAGGATGGCGGCGAAGGCCTCGATGGCGCCCCAGTCCGAGCAGGCGTAGGGGCTGCCCGGCCAGGGGTTGAAGGGGATCAGGTTGATCTTGGCGGGCACGCCGGCCAGCAGTCTGACGAGGGCGCGGGCTTCGGCCGGACTGTCGTTGACGCCCTTCAACATGACGTACTCGAAGGTCACGCGCCGGGCGTTGGCCAGGCCCGGATAGGCGCGGATTCCATCCATCAGCTCGGCGATGGGATACTTGCGGTTGATGGGCACCAGCTCGTCGCGCAGGGGATCGTTCGTCGCGTGCAGGGAAATGGCCAGCATGGCCTGGGTCCGTTCGCCCAGGGCCTTCAGCTGGGGTACGACCCCGGAGGTCGAGACGGTGATCCGCCGCCTGGAGATGGCGATCCCCTCGTTGTCGGCGATGATGTCGATGGCGTCGGCGACGCTGTCCAGGTTGTAGAGCGGCTCGCCCATGCCCATGAAGACGATGTTGGAGAGCCGGCGGTCCTCCTTGGGCGAGGGCCATTCGCCGAGTTCGTCCCGGGCCACCTGGACCTGGGCGACGATCTCGGCGGCGGTCAGGTTGCGCACCAGGGGCTGGGTGCCCGTGTGGCAGAAGGTGCAGTTCAGCGTGCAGCCCACCTGGCTGGAGACGCACAGGGCGCCGGACCGGCCGACATCCGGAATGTAGACGGTCTCGACCTCCACGCCCGGGGCCATGCGGATCAGCCACTTGCGCGTGCCGTCCACCGAGACCTGGCGCTCGACCACCTCGGGGCGGGACAGGTCGAAGGCGCCGGCCAGGGCGGCCCGCAGCTCCTTGGCCACGTCTGTCATCCGGTCGAAGTCGGTGATCCCGTAGTGGAGCATCCAGCGCCAGAGCTGGGTGGCGCGCATCTTCGCCTTCCCGGGCGGTACGAGCCCGGCTTCGGTCAGCGCAGCCGCAAGGGCCGGCCGGGTCAGGCCCGTCAGGTTCGGGCGCCGCGCCGGGGAGGCGGCGGCGTCGCGGGACCGGGAAAGGTCAAGGGTGGTGGTCACGGAAGCCTCGGCGCCAGGAGGGCGGAATATAGGCGAGGCCGGGACGCCCGCCAAATCCGCTGATTCTTTGCCCCCTACGGCTTCCGTGCGCCGGACGGCTGGGCTAGCGTGCGCGGCCAATCGCCACGCGCGCCAAGAATGGGGGAGAGAGACATGAAAGCGGTCCTGAGCAAGGTTGTCGGCGGCCCCGAGACCCTGGTGATCGAGGACATCCCGGCCCCCGAGCTGCGGCCCGGCTGGGCCCGGGTCAAGGTCAAGGCCGTGGGCATCAACTTCCCTGACGTCCTGATCATCGAGGACAAGTACCAGTCCAGGCCGCCGCGACCCTTCGCCCCCGGCGGCGAGGTCTCGGGCATTGTCACCGAGATCGCAGAGGGCGTCACCGAGGTGAAGGTGGGCGACCGGGTCCTGGCCCAGATCGGCCATGGCGGCCTGGTCGAGGAGATCGTCGCCCCCGCCGGCCGGCTGACGCCGATTCCGGACTCCATGCCCTATGACGAAGCCGCCGCCTTCATCCTGACCTACGGCACCTCCTATCACGCCCTGAAGGACCGGGGTCAGCTCAAGGCCGGCGAGACCATGCTGGTCCTCGGCGCCGCCGGCGGCGTGGGCCTGGCGGCCGTCGAGCTGGGCAAGGCCATGGGCGCCCGGGTCATCGCCGCCTGCTCCAGCCAGGAGAAGGTCGACCTCGCCATCCGCCACGGCGCGGAGTCGGGCGTGGTCTACGGCCGCGGCCCCTTCGACCGCGACGGCCAGAAGCAGCTGGCGGCCCTGTTCAAGGAGGCCTGCGGCGAAAAGGGCGCGGACGTCATCTATGACGCCATCGGCGGCGACTACGCCGAGCCGGCCCTGCGCTCCATCGCCTGGGAAGGCCGCTATCTGGTCATCGGCTTCGCCGCCGGCGAGATCCCGAAGATCCCGCTCAACCTGCCCCTGCTGAAGGGCTGCGACATTGTCGGCGTCATCTGGGGCAACTGGACGGCCCGCAATCCGGACCTCTTCCAGAAGTCCAACCTCGAGCTCATCGACCTCTACGCCCAGGGCAAGATTCGCCCCTACGTCTCCGAGCGTTTTCCCTTTGCGAAGGCCGCCGACGCCATCGCCCACCTGGGCAGCCGCAAGGCCATGGGCAAGGTTGTCGTCACCCTCGGCGACTGACGCATTCGGGACAGGAGATCGGACATGGCTGGACGGCTTGAAGGCAAGGTGGCGATCATCACGGGGGCGGCCTCGGGCATCGGCCTGGGAACCGTGGAGCTCTTCGTCTCGGAGGGGGCGAAGGTCATCGCCGCCGACATCCAGGACGAGAAGGGCGCCATGCTGGAGCGCCGCTTCCCGGACGCCGTCCGCTATTCACGATGCGACGTCACCGCCGAGGCGGACATCGCCGCGGCGGTGGCCCTGGCCGAGAGCGCCTTCGGAGGGCTGGACATCCAGTTCAACAACGCCGGCATCTCCGACCGCATGGGCGCCATCACCGAGGTGACCGCCGACGGCTGGA
>JBJTEN010000138.1:0-10261 GCA_046092925.1 Phenylobacterium sp.
CCTCCATCCCCGTTCCGACCTCACGGTCCGACCCTTCTGACCCGCCCTCTCCGCCCAGTCCTGCGCGCCGGCGCCGCCCTGACGACGGCGCAAGCCGCCTTCGCCCAGACCCCGCCTCCCCCCGGAGGGACGGAAGTCGAGGAGATCATTGTCAGCGGCCGGTTCATCCCGGACGTTGTGCGCGATACCGCGGAAGTGGCGAACTTCCTGAGCGTCGAGGACGTCCAGCGCGCCGGTGACGACAACGCCGCCCAGGCCCTGACCCGGATCACGGGCATCTCCCTCGTCTCCGGCCGGTTCGTCTATGTCCGGGGACTGGGCGAGCGGTACTCCCAGGCCCTGCTGAACGGGTCTCCCCTGCCAAGCCCGGAGCCTCTGCAGAGAGTCATTCCCCTGGATCTGTTTCCTGCCTCGATCCTGGCCGGGACGGTGATCCAGAAGACCTTCTCGGCCAATTATCCCGGCGAGTTCGGCGGCGGCGTCATCGATCTTCAGACCGTCGGCGCCCCGGACGAGACCTTCATCAGGATCGGGGTTGGCGCCGGTGGGGATACCGAGACGACAGGAAAGCGCGGGCTGACCTACTTCGGTTCGGATACGGACTGGCTGGGTTTTGACGACGGGGCCCGGAAGCTCCCCGTCGGCATCCGAGCGTTCGCCCTGGACAAGCCGCTGGTGGCCGGAACACCCGGTCTTTCCAATGACCAGTACAAGGCGGCTGCGCGAAGCTTCAACAATGCGCCGCTGAATCTCCAGCAACGGGCCCGGACACCCGCGAACGGGAACTTCGACGTCTCCGCAGGCCACGCCATTGACACCCCCAACGGAACGATCGGCGGTATCGGGGTGGTGAGCTACCGGAACAGCTGGCTGACGCGGAAGGGCGTCCGGCAGACGACGGCGCCGGATCTGGGCGGACTTGCCCTCGCGACGGACGCTGTCTTCGAGGCGAACCAGAACGATGTCGGCTGGAGCGGCCTCGGGGGCCTGACCTGGGAAGATGGCGACAATGAGGTCCGCTATACCGGCCTCTGGATCCGTTCCACCTCCAAGCGCGCCCGCATCACGCAGAACAGCGCCCAGTCCCAGGGCAACGCCAATGTGAACGCCTACGGGACGGAGTGGTACGAGAGGGAGCTGCAGCTCAGCCAGCTTTCCGGAAAGCACCTGCTCGCCGACTGGGAGCTGGAATGGCGGGGCACCTACGGGCGGACGGCGCGCCAGGCGCCTTACGAGCGGCTCTACCGCTATGGCCTGGGAGCCGACGGCAAGCGGACGGCGCTGCTGTCAGGCGCCAACCAGCTCCTGTCCTTCTCGGACCTCGACGAGAACATCGGCTCGGCGAACCTTGACCTGAGCTATGACCTCCCCGTCGATTTCGTCCGACAGGCCCAGCTCAAGGTCGGTGCGGCGTGGCAAAAGAACTCGCGGACCTCCTGGCGGCGGGACTTCACCTACGACCAGGGACGCAACTGGGATCCTGTGCGCTATGCCGGCCAGCGGATCGACTATCTGGTGGCGGACCGGAACCTGAACGACGACATCGTCGCGCTGCGCGAACTGACCGGCAGCGCCCTGACGGGCGACTCGGCCCTCTTCGATGCCGAACTGGAAGTCGCCGGGGCCTATGTCCAGGTCGACAGCGAGATCCGGCCCCTCCTGCGGGGCAGCCTCGGGCTCCGCTACGAGACCGCCGACCAGATCGTCCGGACCCTGGACATCTTCAAGCCGACCGCGCCGCCCCTCTTCAGCCGGTCGGTTTCCAAGGACTACGTCCTTCCGGCAGCCACCCTGACCTGGAACTTCGCAGAGGATCAGCAACTCAGGTTCGGGGTCTCCAAGACCATTGGCCGGCCCCAGTTCCGGGAACTGGCGCCGCAGCGCTACCGGGATACGGATACAGACCGCATTCTCACGGGGAATCCGTATCTCGAGGACACCACATTCCTGAACCTCGACGCCCGGTATGAGCGCTACTTCGCGAACGGCCAGTATTTCACGCTGGGGGCGTTCCTGAAGGACATGGAGAAGCCCGTGGAGGCCCTTGCCATCCTGGGTTCCGACGGCGCCTTCCGGCAGACCTTCTACAACGCGCCCGCCGCCCAGATCATCGGCGCAGAAGTCGAGTTCAAGAGGGTGTTCGACTTCCAGACCGGGTCGTCTTGGATCGATGATCGCCGCTGGCTCGTCGCCCTCAACTACACCTACACGAAATCGGAGCTGAGGGTCAGCGACGGCGACACCATTGTCCTGGACACGACGGGCGTAAGGACCACACCACCCGCCAAGGACTATCTCCGCGGCGGCGAGAAACTCCAGGGTCAGTCGGACCATCTCGCCAACCTGCAGCTTGGTTTCGAGAATGAGGAGGCCGGGTCGCAGGCGACCCTTCTGGTCACCTATACCAGCGAACGCGTGGCGGCCCGCTCCAGCAGCATCGACCTGCCTGACCTCATCCAGAATCCGGGCCTCCGCCTCGACTTCGTGTTCCGCAAGACCTTCGAGGCCAATGGCCAGGAGTTCACGGGCTCCTTCGAGGCGCGCAACCTGACCGGGACCGACGCGGAAGAGTACCAGGAAGCTGGCGGCAAGCGGTTCGAGACCAACAGCTTCACGATCGGCCAGTCGTTCTCCATCGGGCTTTCCACCCGCTTCTGATCCCGCGCAGGGGCCCTGAGGGCCCCTGCCGGTGCTCAATCGATGGATGAGTAGCAGGGTGCGTTGAGGCGGAGGTCAGCGCTTTCGGGCGAGATTCTGGATATCCACAATGCGCCGGGAAGAGCCTGCGCGCTCGATCTGGACCACAAGGTCGATGACCCGAGTGACATAGGCCTGGATCCGGTCCCATCCGAGGTCGAGGCCAGAGGTCAGCGCGAGGAGTCCGATCTGGTCCAGGGCGCCGGTGGGGCTATCCGCATGGATGGTCGTGATGGAGCCCGGATGCCCGCTGTTCACAGCACGAAGGAAGGCGAAGGCCTCAGAGCCGCGAAGCTCGCCGAGAAGAATTCGGTCCGGGCGAAGTCTCAGGGCCGCCGTGAGGAGGGCGTCGGCATCCACCCTGGCCTCGCCCATCTCGCCTCGCACCGCGATCAGGCCGACGCTGTTGGGGTGATCGAGACGGATCTCAGCGGCGTCCTCGATCGCGACGAGGCGCTCGGAGGGGTCGATCTCCTTGACCAGGGCGTTCAGAAGCGTGGTCTTGCCGCTGCCGGTGCCCCCCGAGATCACGATGGTCTTGCGGCGACGAACCGCCTCGCGGAGCGCTCCGAGGGAATCCCCGCTGTCCAGAAGCGCAGACAAACGGGCTTCGGCCTTCTCTTCCTGATCTGACGGCGTCTGGCGGTCAAAGAGACCGCCTCCGGCGAGATCCTCGAGGCTCATGTCCGAGATCAGGTGCTTGCGCACCGCCAGGACCGTACCCCCGCGGGTCGCCGGCGGGGCGACCACCTGAACGCGCGCGCCCTCGGGCAGGGTGGCGGACAGCAGGGGGTGTTCGCGATTGACACCCTGGCTGCTGACGGCGGCGATCTGGCGCACAAGACGTTGCAAAGTGGTCTCGTCAAGTCCCGGAGCGGGCTCCCGACGCATTCCCTCGGACGCGGTCTCGACCCAGACCTCCCCCGGTGCATTGACCAACAGGTCCGTCACCTCAGGGCGGTTGAGCCAGGGCGAAAGCGGGCTCAGAAAGGCGCTCAGATAGACATTGGCGTTCATCAGGGGCTGACCCCGGAGAAGTCGAGGTCCCTGGCGACGTAAACCTGGATGGCCGCCCCCTGGGCCACCCTGAGGGTGGGAGCGACTTCCGCGGGCCGGATCGCCGACGCCGCCGCTTGTCCGGCCTGTCCGGGCCAGCCGAGGACGAGGGTGGTGTTGCTGTTGTTCGAGCCGCTGTTGGCGGCGGCGGTGACTCCTGCGTTGATGAGGGTCAACAGAATGGAAGCTCCGAAACGTTCGAAGAAATGAGTATCCACCTGACCCTCGACCCCGCCCTGGCCCAGGCGATCGACCGCAGGGGACGCGATGTCGATGGTGACGCCGGTCGGACTGATGATCCGGTTCCAGACCACGAAGGCGCGTGTCTGGCCAGGGCTTGCCGAGGACTTGTACTGACCGACAAGTCGGGATCCCCGCGGAATGAGAACGCGGCTTCCATCAAAGCTGCGAACATCCCGGCTGACGACGCCGCGAACAGCACCGGGAAGATCTGAGTTGATCGCGGACTCCAGGACGGCCGAGATCAGGGCGCCCTGGGGGACGATACGGCTGAGATCCCGCATCTGGAGCGCCTGGGCGGTGTTGCCGGCAGGCCCCATGGTCCGGGCGGCGAAACGTTCGGCATCGGATCCGAGAGGTTCGGCAGGGGCCGGGGCCGACGCCAGGGCGGCGGGTGCGGCGGCGCCGGCTTGCGCCGCCTCGGTCGGAGCCAGGTCGACCACGAGCGTCGGCGCACGCAGGAAGGCGTCCTCGTTCATGCCCGGAGCGCCCGCCATGGCGGGCGAGGCCTCGGCCGGGGGCGGAGGCGGCGCCGGCGGAGACTGGGCCTGGGCGGGCGCTCTCGCGGCTTCTTGCGGCGGAGGCGGCGGAGCGCCTTGCGCCTGGGCGCCGCGTGAGGCGTTCAGCCCGTTGAAGACCAGAAGTCCGGCGAGAACCGCCCCACCGATCCCGCCCCAGAAGACTAAGGGAGAGTCGGCTGCGCGTACCCGGGGCATGGTCGCCGCCGCACGTTCCAGAACGGCGCTGGCGGGCTGGGGCGAAGGCTTCGGCTGTCTGTCGAGCATCTTCATCTCCGCCAGAATGAACGGGGCTTCTCGGGAATCCGGCTCTCCTCTGATCGGCGGAAGCCCTCGTTGATCAGTCGGGTCATCTCCCCGCCCCTCCTTAGAACAAAGGCCTGGGCGATCCGGTCGGCGACGAAGAGGCCATCCCGGAGCCTCAGGTTGACCAGGGCTTCCTGGCCGTCGGACTCCACCGCAAAGATGGCGGGAAGGTCCTCATCGACCGGAAAGCTGAAATAGGTGTCGCGCCCATCATCGAAGACCCGAACGGGCAGCAGCGAACGAGACCCCTGGAAAGCGTAGGCCGAGTTGCGGACCTCAGGCGGGGGATCCGGGGCCGGAGGCGCGGCGAGGACGACGACGGGCGGGGCGTAAACGAACCTGACCGTAAAGGGCATGCTCCGGGTCGGCTGACCCATGGTGGTCAGGTTGAAGGTGTAGCGTCGCAGGTTGGTCACCACCGTCATGTTAGTGGAGGGCCGGCGCGCCATGGGCTTCAGGAACAGAAGGTTTGCCCGCCGGTTGGGCGTGACCTGCCATCCCAGACTGTCGCCGATCGCCACGTTCTCGATCCGCTCTGCGGGGTCGAACTCCACGGTCAACTGGTGTCGGAGCGCACCCCTCAGTTCCACGACGGCGAGGGGATCATAGTCCACGAAGTGGACGCGCGGGTCGCCTCCGCCCGGGCGAGGCGTAACCGCATGGGCCGCTGACGCCGTCAGCAGCAGGCACAGGGCGAAGAGGATCGAACGGGACATCATGAGCCTCCCCGTCGCCGCGTGACGACGGATCTTCTGTAGCCGCCACCCAGGGTCTCCGGAGAACGCGGGACAGGAGTCACGACCGAGGTTCGCCGCAGGCCCGGGCCGACCGGGGCGAGATCCCTGCCGGCATCCGCTGTCCTTTGCCCGTCCTGGGCGAGCGCCTGCGCCAGACGGTCCGCCCGGGACAGGAAGACCTGCGAAGGAGGCGAGGTCTCTCGCCCGGGTGTGGGACCCGCCGCTGTCGCAGGCGCCGTAGCCGGGGGACCGAGCCTCAGCCCCAGGGCCGCCACCCAGGCGGCCAGGATCAAGACCCCCTGCCCGACGGCGAAGACCAGGATCAGGGCCGCGAGACTTGTGGCCATTCGAGGCTCCAGGGCCTGCGCCTCTCGCTGCTCGGCCAGGGTCGCGAGCCATGGCGAGAGGACGACAAGGAGCATCACCAGCAGGGCCCATCCCACCAGCAGGCTCAGGGCAGACCCCGCAAGGGCGCGGACCCAGCCTGCGAAGACGCCTCTCGTCACGTTAAGCAGGGCCAGGGCGATGAAAACAGGGCCGACCGCGGTCAGGACGCCAATCGCCAGCTTGGCGCCGCCGATGACGCCGACACTCATGACCATCAGGGCGTCGGCAGCCAGCGAAAGGGCCTCGGCCGAGGACGCTTCCGCGCTGGCATAGGCCTTGGCGTTGGGCGGCGCCCGCACGCCGAAGTCGGCCGCGGCCAGCCGAAGCTCGGAGTGGACCCGGTCCAGACCCGCCACGGGGCTTGAAACCAGCGACCCGGCGCCCCCCGTCGCCGTCCAGGGTGTGGACGCCGCCGCAGCGATCTGGACCGGCGCCCGATCGGCCAGGTCGAAGACCAGGGTCTGGAATAGCGACCAGTTGGTCACGAGGGCGAGAATGACCCCGATGCGAAGGGCCGCCAGGGGCGCCTCCGAGAGCCGAGCGCCCTCAGGCGCCACGAGGAGCCGCCATCCGATCAAGGCGACATAGATCGTCAGAAGCAGGGTCAAGGCGGCTCCGAAGAGGCCCGAGTCCTGGGTGAGCGCCCGGTATCCGCCCTGCGCATAGGCGCGGGTCTGGCAGTCGATGGTCGCCAGGACGCCCTCGACGACACCTGCGTCCATATAGGAAGGACAGGTCTCGATCATGCCCTGAACCTTCCCGCCATGAAGGGCTCAAGCCAGGCCGAAGGCGAATCCCCGACCTCGGCCCTCAGCTGGTCGAGCCGACGAACAGACCGCTCTGTCCCCGCCAGCACCCGCAGCGGGCCCGGCAGCCCGGAAAGGTCCAGGCGGGCCACGACGCTGTGCTCCCCCCGCTTGACCAGGAAGCATCGGGACGTGTCAGGCAGGGTCTTGACCAGGGAGAACTCATGCTCGGACAGTCCGAAGCCGTCGATGTACTCCTCCGGCTTCGCCCGGGCGTTGGGAAAGAAGATCTGGGTGGCGGCCTGTTCGATGATGGCCGCGGCGATCCGGCTGTCGAGGGCGTCGGATGCGCTCTGGGTACAGAAACCCACGAGACCGTTGCGCTTCCGGATGGTCTTCTCCCAGTCCTTGATGCGTCGGACAAAGACCGGGTCGTCGAGCACCTTCCAGCCCTCGTCCACCACGAAGATCGCCGGCGATCCGTCCAGTCGCTGCTCCAGCCGATGGAAGAGATACATCATCGCAGGCGTTCGGACTTCGGGTGAGTCCAGCAGCCGGGTCATGTCGAACCCAAGGACCCGGGTCTCGAGGCTGAGTTCGTCCTCGGCGTTGTCGAACAGCCAGGCGTGTTCGCCGGACTCGCTCCAGGGGCCCAGCCGGAACGCCAGGTCTCCGGGGACAGGCCGGCGTCCGCCGCGGAACAGTTCCCGCAGAAAGCGGAGTCGGCGGTGGCTCGGGGGCTGGGTGAAGTTGGCGTCAATGGCGTCGGCGATCACCGCCCGGTCATCAGCGCTCAGAGCGGAGCCATCCGAGGACAACAGCTGGGCCAGCCACTCCGCGAGGAAGGCGCGATTGCCTGGCTCGTCGGGAAGCATGAGGGGATTGAACCCGGTCGGTTCGCCCGGCCTGAGCACATCATAGCGACCTCCGACAGCGCGGATGAAGGGCTCGGCGCCCCGGTCCTTGTCGAAGTAGGCGATGCGTGGCCGGATCCGTTCCGCCTGAGCCAGAAGGAAGGTCAGCAGAACGGTCTTGCCGGATCCTGAGGGACCGATGCAGGTGAAGTTGCCCAGGTCGCCTTGATGGAAGTTGAAGTGATAAGGCCCCGAGGCTGTGGTTTCGAGCACCGAGATGGCCGGTCCCCAGTGATTGCCCGAGGCCTCGCCCGTGGGATGGTTGTGAAAGCTCGCCAGGCTCGCGAAGTTGCCCGCCGAGATCAGGCCCCGGCGGGCGATGAAGCGGAAGCCCCCCGGGAACTGCGCCCAGAAGCTGGGTTCAAGGTTGGCGTCCTCCCGGACCGCCAGGGCGCCGGCTTCGGCAAGGGCGGACTGGATGTCAGCGACGGCGTAGTCGAGCTCCTCGAGCGAACCGGAACGGACCAGGATGGAGAGGTGATGCTCCCCATATGCGGCTCTGCCGGCGCCGACGTCGTCGCGGGCCTGGGCCAGCTCGCTGCGGAGGCTGAAGGCGTCGTCATCCGCGGCCTTGAGGCGCCGGAGAGCCACCCCCATCCGGTCGAGAGAGGCCTGGCGATCCTGGAAGGCGAAGCTTTCGGTCAGCACCAGCTCGTGCGGCAGACGAAGGACCCCGTCGAGCAAGCCTGGCGACGTCCTCGCGGGGTAATCCTTCAGCCCGACGATGGCCGCGAAGCTTGGCGACCCGCCATGGCCGGACCCCAGCTCTATCGCGTCCAGGCCGAAGGTGAGGCGACGCAGGGCGATAGCCTCGCCGATCTGTCCCGAGGGCTCGAGGATGGGGCGCCCTTCGCCATTGAGGATGAGCGCGAGGAACTCGCAGGGTTCGGAGTAAAGGGCGCCTCCGGGGCCGTCCTGGCGACCAAGGGTGCGTGCGCCATAGGGTGCAAGGGCGGCCGAGAGCGACTCCCGGGCGGCGTGAAGTTCGCGAAGGTCGCGGACAGCTTCCGATTGCCCCTGCCGGGGCCCCTTGAGAAGCCTTTCGACAAGTCCCGCCCGGCCCTGGGTGGGCCGAAGCACAAGGGTCAGGAAGATGTCGTTGACAAAGAGCCTTCGCGCTTCGAGCTGCCGGCGCCACCCGGCGTCGAGATCTGCGCAGAAGGGGTCCTCAGGCGGCGGGGGAAACTCCGGGCTGACCTCCCGACGCACGACATGGTGCCAAAGGGCGAGGCGGGAGGTCGCGATCGATCGCATCACCGTTTCCCGGACGGACTTGCGATAGCTGAGCTCCTCGTCCGAGGCGGTCTCAAACGGAAAACCCTGGATATGGAGCACCTGGATGAGAAGACCGTCGCGCGTGGCGATCGTCTGGGCGTCCACATGCTGCGCAAAGGGCAGACGTTCGCCGATACGGGCCTCCCGCGGCGCGAGGAGGCGGGCGGCCTGGGTGGTGATGAACGTCTTCACGGGGCGTACGAGTTCCCGCCCCAGAAACCGAAGTTCCGCACCCTGGGACAGGATCGCAGGCGCGTGACCCAGATGTCGAAGAATCGGGGCTCCCGGATCGAACCGGCATAGCCGATGGCGTGGATCACCAGCGCGACGCCCAGGACCCAGAAGGATTTGGTGATCAGGAACAGCTCCCCGGTCACGATCAGGTTCAGGATCGCATAGGTGTAGGTCACGCCGCCGATCATCTGCGGCCGCGTCAGGGCGGCGAAGACCGGTTCCGAGGTCAGCCGGGTCACTCTATATGGCTCCGGCGAGGCTTCGGATTCCGGCCACGATGGAGACTGCGCCGAAGATGATGAAGGCGCCCAGGATCACGATCACGCCCCGCCGCCACTCCATCCGGCCGGAGAGCATGAGGAAGCCGACGATCGCGATGGCGATCACCGCCGCGCTGGTGGCGACCGTTCCGAGCAGCGTCCCCTGAACCCAGCTCAGGGCCGCAATCAATGGCGAAGATCCAGCGGGGTCCGCTTGGGCCTGGGCAAGGGCCGGGGACCCGATGAGGGCTGTTGCGGCAGCGAGGAACACTGACTTGCGGGGCATCATCCTACTGGGCTCCATAGGTCTGGACGACGGGCGCGCCGAGACGCGTGACGATGGCCTGGACATAGGCGCGGGTCTCCCCGAACGGAGGCACCCCTCCATAACGCACGACGGCTTCAGGTCCGGCGTTATAGGCCGCTAGCGCAAGCCGGACGTCCCCGAACCGCCGAATCTGTCGGGCCAGGTAACTCACGCCACCCTCGATGTTTCCATGAAGATCGTCCGGGTTGACGCCAAGCTCGCGCGCCGTGGTCGGCATCAGCTGCATGACGCCCCGGGCGCCCTTTGGCGAAACGGCCGACTGGCGGAAACGGGATTCCTGCCAGGCGACGGCTGTCGCGAGACGCGGATCGACCCCGTGGCGCACGGCGGCGTCGGCAACAAGACGGGCCGTCCCGACGGCGTCATGCCTGGGCGGCGCCGGGACGGCGGCGCGGATGGTCTGCGAGCCGGCTGAGGTGAAGATCATGGGACCGGAATAGGTGGTGACGACGCCATCGTCCCCGATCTCGAGGACCTGGCCTCTTGCATCATCCGAGGCGGCGAACAGCGCGATCAACAGCGCGCTGACGCCAATGACGATGGTCTTCACGGGCGATCCTGTC
>JBJTEN010000139.1:0-2672 GCA_046092925.1 Phenylobacterium sp.
GGCCGGGGTCCATCTCCTCGCAGTCACCCGTCACCCCGAAGGTTCCGTCCTTTCGAAAGCGCCCCGCCCGCCCGGCGATCTGCCCCACCTCCTGAGGGTGCAGGGCGCGGGTGCGTCGGCCGTCGAACTTCTGCAGACCGCCGAAGGCCACATGGTCGACGTCCATGTTGAGGCCCATGCCGATGGCGTCGGTGGCCACCAGGAAGTCCACCTCCCCGGACTGGTAGAGCTCGACCTGGGCGTTCCGGGTCCGTGGCGAGAGCGACCCCATCACCACCGCAGCCCCGCCCCTCTGGCGGCGGATCAGCTCGGCGATGGCGTAGACCTGGTCGGCGGAGAAGGCGACCACCGCCGTCCGCCGGGGCAGGCGCGTCAGTTTCTTGGCCCCTGCGTAGGACAGGGTGGAGAACCGCTCCCGGCTGACGATTTCGGCGTCCGGCAGGAGGCGGCGGATCAGGGGCGCCATCGAAAGCGACCCCAGCAGCAGGGTCTCCGATCGGCCCCGGGCATGCAGAAGCCTGTGGGTGAACACATGGCCCCGCTCAGGGTCGGCGCAGAGCTGGATTTCGTCCACCGCCAGGAACTCCACCTCCCGGCTGAGCGGCATGGCCTCGACCGTGCACACGAAGTAGCTCGCCCGGGGCGGAATGATCTTTTCCTCGCCGGTGATCAGGGCCACGGCGCGCGGCCCTCGGGCGCGGACGATCCGGTCATAGATCTCCCGGGCGAGCAGACGCAACGGCAGGCCGATCATGCCGGAGGCGTGCCCCAGCATCCGCTCGACGGCGAGGTGGGTCTTGCCGGTGTTGGTGGGGCCGAGGACCGCGACCAGACGCGATGGCGCAGGACCCAGCGAACGCTCGCTCATGGCTTCAGGGTGGGGTGGGAATCGACCGCCTGCAAGTCAGGCGGCGGGGGTCTGACGCCGAATTCGAGGAAAGGTCTTAATGGATGTCGACCGCGCCCACGAACGCGGGCGAAACGAATCATGGCCGAATCAGCGACACCGGACGATTCGGACTTTGTTCCATACTAGGTATTGTAGCGGATCGTCTATTAACCACAAATGAAAAAACCGAATCCTCCACAGGAAACAGGGAGGCGCGGGACCGGCCGTTGCAGGCACGGTTCAGTCTCCCGCCCCCAGCCTTGACCTGCGGCGTCCGCTTCGCCTATATCGCCGCTCCCCCGGTGGCCGCGCGGTCTCCGGGCCTCTTTCTGTCGGGATGAGAAACCCATGTCGCGCCGTTGTGAACTCTCTGGTGTCGGTCCGATGATCGGCCACAATGTGAGCCACTCGAACGTCAAGACCAAGCGCCGCTTCCTGCCGGCCCTGGCGCCCGTGACCCTGCAGTCCGACGCCCTCGGCCAGACCTTCAGGCTGCGGATCACCAACGCCGTTCTGCGCACCCTCGACTTCAAGGGCGGACTGGACGCCTATCTGGTCAAGGCCCGCGACGAGGATCTCTCGCCCCGCGCCCTCAAGATCAAGCGCCAGGTGAAGGCCAAGCTCGCTGACACGGCCGCCTGAACCCGACCCCGTCCCCGGAAGGTGAAGAGGCCGCCCCCCTGGGGGCGGCCTTTTTCGTTTCCGGCGACGCCCTGTGCACCGGACGCAGTTGCGCCGCCGCCGCCGATCTGATCCACGAAGGGCAAGGAGAGCCCCTATGAAGATCACCGCCGCCGTCGCCCGTCCCGGCAGGACCGGCTTCGACATCGAGCCCCTGTCTCTGGATGAGCCCCGGGAGGACGAGGTTCGGGTGCGGATCGCCGGCGTGGGCCTTTGCCACACCGACCTCGTCTTCCGGCACGCCGGAGAGGCGGTCTACCCCCTGCCGGCGGTGTTCGGGCACGAGGGCTCCGGGGTGGTCGAGGCGGTGGGCTCGGCCATCACCCGCTTTCGCCCCGGTGACAGGGTGGCGATCAGCTATCGCTCCTGCGGCGCCTGCGATCGCTGCCATGACGGCGACGCCCCCTACTGCCGCACCATGCCCCTGCTGAACTACACCGGGGCCCGCACAGACGGCACGCGGGCCCTGCACGATGAGGCGGGCGACGTCGCCTCAAACTTCTTCGGCCAGTCCTCCTTCGCCAGCCACGCCCTGACCTACGAACGCAATCTGGTGAAGCTGCCGGACGACGTGCCGCTGGAACTCATGGGCCCCCTGGGCTGTGGCATCCAGACCGGCGCGGGCGGGGTGATGAACAGCCTGGCGGCGCGCGCCGGGTCCTCCATCCTGATCACGGGCGGCGGTTCGGTGGGCCTCAGCGCCGTCATGGGGGCGAAGATCCAGGGGTGCTCGGTGATCATTGTCCTGGAGCCCATGGCCTCCCGGCGCGAGCTCGCCCTGGAGCTGGGCGCCACGCATGTCCTGGACCCGGCCGCCACGCCCGACCTCGCCGCCGCCGTTCGGGCCATCACGCCCGTGGGGGTGGACTACGCCTTCGACACCACCGGGATTCCGGCGGTCCTGAACGCCGTGATGGCCGGTTGCCTGGGCTCCAAGGGGGTCTTCGGCATTGTCGGCGTGACCCCGCCCGGCACGCCGGCGCCGGGCGACATGGGCCAGATCATCACCTTGGGGCACACCGTGAAGGGCATGATGGTGGGCGACGCCGTCCCTGGCGTCTTCATCCCGCAGCTGGTCGAGCCCTACCAGGCCGGGCGCCTG
>JBJTEN010000140.1:0-3092 GCA_046092925.1 Phenylobacterium sp.
TGATGAGCCGCGGCTGAAGACCGAGTATCGCCAGCGCATCCGCGCAGCGATGAAGGACAAGTTCGGCTACTCCAACGAGATGCAGATCCCGCGCCTGGACAAGATCGTCCTGAACATGGGCATCGGCGAGGCCGTCGGCGACTCCAAGAAGGTCCAGGCCGCCATCGGCGACCTGACCCGGATTGCTGGGCAGAAGCCGGTTCCGACCAAGGCCCGCAACTCCATCGCCGGCTTCAAGCTGCGCGAAGGCATGGTGATCGGCGCCAAGGTCACCCTGCGCAAGGACCGCATGTACGAGTTCCTGGATCGTCTGATCACCATCGCCCTGCCGCGGGTAAAGGACTTCCGGGGCCTGAAGCCCACGTCGTTCGATGGCCGCGGCAACTACGCCATGGGTCTGAAGGAGCACATCGTGTTCCCCGAGATCAACTACGACCAGATCGATCAACTGTGGGGCATGGACATCATCGTCGCCACGACTGCGAAGACCGACGAGGAGGCGCGTCAGCTTCTTCGGGAATTCCAGTTCCCGTTCAACGCCTAAGGGACGGGAAGGAAAGGTAACATGGCCAAGAAGAGCGCCGTCAACCGTAACGAGAAGGTCAAGGTTCTCGTCCAGCGCTACGCCGCCCGCCGCGAGGCGCTGAAGGCGATCGCCAACGACGAAAGCCTGCCGCTGGAGGACCGCTTCGAGGCGCGCCTCAAGCTCGCCGAGCTGCCCCGCAGCTCGTCGAAGACCCGCATCCGCAACCGCTGCGAGGTCACGGGGCGTCCCCGTGCATTCTATCGCAAGCTGAAGATGAGCCGGATCGCCCTGCGCGAACTGGGCTCGCAGGGCCAGATTCCTGGCCTCGTGAAGTCAAGCTGGTGAGGAGGGTCCAATGGTGAACGACCCCGTCGGCGACATGATCGCCCGTATCAAGAACGCCGCCACTCGCGGGCGTTCGAAGGTGTCCTGCCCGGCCTCGAAGATGCGGGCCCGCGTGCTCGATGTCCTGGCCGAAGAGGGCTATATCCGCGGCTACCAGCTGGTGGAAAAGCCTGGCGCCTTCCCCGAGTTCGAGATCGAACTGAAGTACTTCGATGGCCGTCCGGTAATCGTTGAGATCCGTCGCATCTCGAAGCCCGGCCGCCGTGTCTACTCGTCCATCTCGGACCTGAAGCCCGTCAAGAACGGCCTTGGCATCTCTGTCCTCTCGACGCCCAAGGGCGTGATGTCCGACTCTGCGGCGCGCGACGCCAATGTGGGCGGCGAAGTCCTGTTGCGGGTGTACTGACATGTCCCGGATTGGAAAGAAGTCCATCCCGACGCCGGCCGGGGTCTCGGTGGAGATCAACGGCCAGACCGTCAGGATCAAGGGGCCCAAGGGCGAGCTCTCCTGGACCCTGCCGGAAGAGGTGGAGCTGCGTCAGGAAGGGGGCGAGCTGCTCGTTTC
This sequence comes from Phenylobacterium sp., assembly GCA_046092925.1. Taxonomy (GTDB): domain Bacteria; phylum Pseudomonadota; class Alphaproteobacteria; order Caulobacterales; family Caulobacteraceae; genus Phenylobacterium. The sequence goes on from JBJTEN010000140.1 coordinate 1,437, forward strand.
CAAGCGCGTCGATACGACCCGCGCCCAGGCGATGTGGGGACTGTCCCGCACCCTGGTCAACAACATGGTCGTCGGCGTCTCGGCGGGCTACGAAGAGACCCTCGAACTGGTGGGCGTCGGCTACCGGGCGCAGATGAAGGGCCCGGCCCTGAACATGCAGCTCGGTTTCAGCCATGAAGTGGATGTCGCTCCGCCGGAAGGGGTGGCTTTCGCCACGCCGAAGCAGACCGAGATCAAGATTTCCGGCATCGACAAGCAGGTCGTCGGCGAGATCGCTGCGCGTATCCGCCGTATCCGTCCGCCTGAACCCTACAAGGGCAAGGGCGTTCGCTATTCCGGCGAAAAGGTCCGCCGCAAGGAAGGCAAGAAGAAGTAGGTCATGGCTGTCTCCACTCGTGACTCCGCCAAGCGGCGCGCAGAGCGCACCCGCATCCGGCTCCGCAAGCTGGCTAACGGGCGGCCCCGGCTGTCCGTTTTCCGGTCTTCCAAGAACATCTACGCTCAGGTCATCGATGACGAGCGGGGCGTGACGCTCGCCTCGGCCTCGACCCTCGAGGGTGATGCGCCCCAGAAGGGTTCGGACAAGGCCGCTGCGGCCCGGATCGGCGCCCTGGTGGCGCAGCGCGCCCTGGAGAAGGGCGTGAAGGATGTCGTCTTCGATCGGGGCGGCTACATTTATCACGGCCGGGTCAAGGCCCTCGCCGACGCCGCGCGTGACGCCGGCCTGAACTTCTAGGGGTAGCTGATGGCTCGTGGAAACGAACAGCGTGGCGAAGGCGGACAACGCCGCGGCCGGGACCGGGGCGCCCCCGTCGAGGAGCGCGCCGAATCCGACATCGTCGAGAAGCTGGTTCACATCAATCGCGTCGCCGCCACCGTGAAGGGCGGCCGTCGCTTCTCGTTCGCCGCCCTGATGGTGGTCGGAGACCAGAAGGGCCGTGTCGGCTTCGGTCACGGCAAGGCCCGCGAGGTCCCGGAGGCCATCCGCAAAGCCACGGAAGAAGCGAAGAAGACCATGATCCGCGTGCCGCTCCGCGAGAGCCGCACCCTGCACCATGACGGCGCCGGCCGCTGGGGCGCGGGAAAGGTGATGGTGCGGTCTGCGCCTCCCGGTACGGGCGTCATCGCCGGCGGCCCGATGCGCGCAGTTCTGGAAACCCTCGGGGTCCAGGACGTCGTGGGCAAGTCGGTCGGCTCGTCCAACCCCTACAACATGGTGCGCGCGACCTTCGAAGCGCTGAAGGCCCAGTCTTCACCTCGCCAGATCGCCTCCAAGCGGGGCAAGAAGGTGGGTGAGGCCATCGGTCGCCGGACGGATAGCGCCTCGGCCGCCGCCGACGGAGAATGAGCATGTCCAAGGTCACCGTTCGTCAGATCGCGAGCCCCATTCGCCGCAGGAAGGACCAGCGGGCCACCCTGGTCGGCCTGGGCCTGAACCGCATCGGGCGTGTGTCGGTCCTTGATGACACGCCTTCGGTCCGCGGAATGATCGCCAAGGTGCACCATCTCGTCGAGGTGGTCGCCAACTGACCGCCCGCGCGCGGCGTCGTCCGCGCCCGGTCCCCCAACAGCCGAGTCGGGCCTTCGCCCGGCGACAGATCTCAGGAGAGAGGCGCCCATGACCGACCCGGGACGGGGGGTGAGTTCGTTGAGCTT
>JBJTEN010000141.1:0-5772 GCA_046092925.1 Phenylobacterium sp.
CATGAGCGGCGAGCCGATCCGAGAGCCGGTCGCCAAGCGTCAAGTTGTCCGCCGTTCCGCGATCTGTGAGGCCGTCCTAAGGGCGGCGATGAAGCTGTCCGGCCGGGCCAGACCCCTGCCGGCGATATCGAATGCAGTCCCGTGATCGGGAGAGGTGCGCACAACCGGGAGCCCCAGAGTGACGTTCACGCCTCCCCAGAAATCGAGCATCTTGATCGGGATGAGCGCCTGGTCGTGGTACATGCAGATGACGGCGTCGAAGCGCTCGCGGATCTCGGGCGCGAACAGGCTGTCTGCCGGGAGCGGCCCGGCGATATCGAGCCCCTCCGCCTTCAGGTCGGTCGCGAGGGGACCAATCAGGGTGATCTCCTCCCGACCAATGGCCCCGGAGTCCCCGGCGTGCGGGTTCAGTCCCGCGAGGGCGAGGCGAGGCCTGGCGACGCCGAAGTCCCTCCTCAGCGCTTGCTCGGTGACCCGCGCCGTACGTCGCAGCCCCTCATAGGTGAGGGCGCCCGCCACCTCGGAAATCGGGATGTGAATGGTCGCCAGGGTGACCCTGAGATTACCCGCCTGAAGCATCATGACCGGGCCCCGCTCGTCCGGCCAGGGTGCGTGAGCCGTAAGGGCCCCGACGAACTCGGTGTGTCCGGGGTGTGGAAAGCCGCCAGCCTGGAGGATGGCCTTGGAAATCGGTGCGGTGACTAGCCCGCAGGCCTCTCCTGAAAGGCAAGCCCGGGTCGCGGCCTCGATCCAGCCCGTGATGCTTTGAGCCGCCGCCGCCGACGGCTGTCCCGCCTGGACGGGACTGACCAGGGGCATGTCGATGACGGGTATGCCGGCAGACCAGGCGCTCAGGGCTTCGCCAGGCGTCATGGCCCTTCGGACAGGCGTCCCCGTCTCTTCAAGACGCGAAGCGTCTCCGAAGACCACGAAGGGAGGGCTGTCAGCCGCCCGGTTCAGCCAGGCCGCCGCAATGATTTCTGGCCCGATCCCGGCGGGATCGCCCATGGACACCGCAAGGGGGCGCGCCACCGGCTTGCGCCTATCGGGTTTCGATCGTCGCGGCTGTCCGTAGATCCCGCATGTAGCGACGCGCAATCATGGAAAGCTGCTGTCCGTACAACCGGTTCTCGATCTCTTCGGCGCTGACCGCCCCGGCGCCGCCGGCGCCGCGGCCGCAGACAGTCAGAATGTGCATCCCGACCGTGGTGCGGATCGGTTCCGAGGTCTGGCCCGGAGACAGTGTCTCCACTGCATTGCGAAAGGCGGGGGATAGGTCGCCGAGCTCAGCCTCGCCAAGGTCGCCGGCGACAACGCCCGGGAACCGGGCTGCAGCGTCTTCAACCCCCTCGCAGCCGTTCAGTTGCCCGCGAAGCTCGGTCAGCCGCGCGCGCGCAGACGCCAGATCCGCTTCGGCGGCGCCTTGCGGCAGGGCGATGGCGGCCTGCTTGAGGCTGACCGTGACCGCAGAGGCGCCGGCGCGACGGTCGCGGAGATAGACAATGTAGACGCCGTCCCGGACAGGAATGGGTCGTGAAAGCTGACCTGGCCGCATCTGCTCGAGCGCGGCGTCGACCTCAGGCGGCATCTCCCCGGCTGTGATCCAGCCGACATCTCCGCCGACGGCGGCGGAAGACGAGGCCGAAAACTGACGGGCCACGGCGGGGAAGGGGGCCCCCTGCTGCATTTGGGCGACGAGTTGCTCCGCGCCCCCGAGCGCTGTCTCCATGCCGCCGACCCGGGCCGCGTCGATGAAGACTTCTGCGATCTGGTACTGGGGGCGGCTGGCGGCGGCTGCGATCCGCTCCATCTCGGCCTTGACCTGATCGTCGCCGATCCTCAGCCGCGAGCCGAAGCGACCCCGGACCCATCTCTGCCAACCGCTTTGGGCGCGAATCTGCTCCCGCAGCGTGCTGATCCCGATCCCCTGGGCAGCCAGAGCGTTCGTGAATTGCTCGAGGTTGGCGTTGTTTTCCCTCGCCATTTGCGTGAGCTGTTCATCCACCTCCTCGTCGGTCGGGACGATCTCCATTTTCTGTTCGCGCTCGACCCGGCGCAATTCCTGCAGCTGCAGGCGTTCATCCACGAGGCCGCTCAGGGCCTCGCGCTGGAACTGAGGGAGGTTCTGCTGCGTCGGCTGGATGCCGGATGTCGCGATGAGCAGACGCATCCTCTGCGCCATGTCAAAGGTCGAAATGATGTCGTCGTTCACAATCGCCGCGACGGACTCCGAAAGGCCTTGCGGCGGCTGAGATTGCGCCTCCGCCGGCCCCGCCGAGACGGCAAACCCCAGACAAGCCGCAGCGAGGGCCGGGACTGACTTCCACATGACGCGGTGCACGACCGGCGACTTGTTCTTCAAGCGCGGGATTGACATGGGCTGCCTTCTGACACGGGAGAAGCCATCACTCCAGAGGCGAGACGCTATCGGCCGCCAAGGGGACCTCCCAATGTGGCGAGGGTGAGGCGGACATTGAGGGAGGTGGAGGATCCCAGCCGGCCGATCTGCAGGTCTTCCTGCCGGTAAATGACGTCAAGGCGGGTGCAGCCGTCCCGATAGACCACTCCGATGTCGCGGATCACCCAGGCGCTCCTTGCAATGTCCCGGTTGCCATAGAACGAGACGCCCCAGCTCTCTGAGAGAAAGTACTCTCCTCCAAGGTCGATGTTCTCGCGGCGGCCGGACGATGGGCCGGTTTCTTCACGAAGATACCTGAGATAGCCGCGGCCCTGCGGCAGGGATACATCCGCTCCCGCCTCGGCGCGGCGCACCTCCAGGTTCTGTCCGTCAAGGCGGGTTTTTCCGAACAGGCTGACCCCCGAGATCGGCGTGGCCTCCGCGGAAATGATCCAGTCCGAGGCCTTTGTGGCCAGTCCGGACGTCGTTGAGAAGACTTCGGAGTCATTGGACCGGAAGCTGCGTCCAAGAACGAAGCTGGCCCGCCGGCCATCATCCCAAAGAACGCTGGCGCGCCCTGCAAGGCTCAGACGCAGGCCGTCCTCGACAAGGTCATATCCCGGAAAGCGATTCAGCCTGAACAGGCTGGTCTCGTCGAAGACCGCGGTGGCAGAATCCTCGTTGAGGTAGATCGGGGTTCCCGTAGGGGTCCGGCCCACCCGGATCAGGGCCGCGCCGGCCGACGCCAGGACTTGCGCGGTTGGCTCCAGAACCACAAGGGCGGACCCGATTCGTTGGCCCAGGGGCAAGGAAACGTCGGTTCCGAGGCTCGCCAGGGCGCGCCCCTGAAGTCGCCCTCGTCCGATCTGCGGATCGACATCGTCGTGGCTGTAGCCGTCCATCCTGAGATTGCTGAAGGTGGCGATCCTCAACCCTGCAAGGCTTGTGGAGGTCCGCCGCCAGTCGCCCTCGAATGTGAGCCTGCGGCTGTCCAGTCCGGGTGTTCCGGACGGGCTGGCCGGTGCGGCGTCGCGGGTCAGCACGACTGCCGAGGTCTGAACCCTGAGCCGGCCGCCCCCGAGGCTGGCGACGGGTTCGAACCGGCCCTCCACGAAGGGTCCCACCTGTGGAAAGGTTCTGTCATCATCCTCCGGGCGGAGCCCCTGGATGCTGAAGGCTCCCGCCGACAACCAAGATTTCGCCGTCTGATGGGTGGTGTAGACCTGTGAGATCAGCCTGCGGTCGTCCGGTACGAAGGGTCCCCGGGCGATATAGACCTCGCCCACGTCGTACTTCTCGAACAAGAGGTTGTCGGATGTCCGCTCGGCGCTGAAACCCCAGCGCCACTCCGGGGTCAGGGCGAAGGCCCCTGACGCCAGGATGTAGCTCCGGGAGGTCGGGTCGCCGAAGGCGTTCCCATCCCCGTCGAAATCCCGATAGTGCGTAAAGCCGCCGCGGACGTCCACCGCCCCCGACCGGAAACGCTGCCGGTAATGGACGTTCAGGAAAGGCGCGACCCGGCTGTTGATCTGCGGCGACAGGGTCAGGTCAGCGGACGGGCTCAGGACGAACAGGTAGGGCTGCTCATATGACAGGCCTCGGCGGCCAGACGTCTGAACGTCCGGCGTCAGGAATCCGGACCTCCGCTCCGCCTGGGGGTCGGGATGCCAGAAGACAGGCAGATAGAAGACCGGGAGGCCCCGGACGCGGATCACGGCGTTCCGGTAGGTGACCACCTGTCGCTCTCGGTCCTGGACGATTCTCTCGGCCTGGATGGACCAGGAGGGGGCTTTGGACTCCCCGTTCTCTGCGCAGATTTCGCAGGGGGTGTAGATCGCGCGATTAAGTTCGTTGAGGGTTTCGCTCCGGCGAACGGCGCTTGCGGCCGCCATCTTGACCTGCCCCTCGCTTCGGGCCGCGAAGCCTGACGCGGCGCCAACCGTCAGCGACTGGTCCAGGACGATCTCGTCGGCAAACTGGGCTGTCCTGTCGGGATTGATGATGCGGACCTTCCCCCGGGCCCGGATCAACCGGCTTTCGGCCTCGAAGATCACCTCGTCCGCGGTCAGGGTGCGCCCCTGGTATCGGGCCTCGACATTGCCGGTCGCTATGGTCCGGCCATTCTGTCCATCCCGCAGGACCTTGTCGGCCTCAAGGTAGAGCTGGTCCGGGTTCAGGCCATCCGCCTGCTGCCGGAGCGCGGGGTCTCCGGGGGCGGCTGCCTTGCGCGCGGGATCCGCAAGGCCGCTTGCGGGGAGGGCCAAGGCGACGACGGCCAGCCATACGGCCGGCCCCCATGTCCTGATCTCCGAGCGCACCATGAATTCCTCGTACCGATCGCCGGGGCTCGACTCGCGCGTGCCGGGAGTCACCTCAACCGTCCTCGGTGTAACAGAGCACGGCGAGGCCGGACAGGAGGGCCACCAGCGGAGGCGCCCAGCCGCCGATCAGGGGGGGCAGAATGTCGGCGGAGGCCAATGCGGCGGTCATCTGATTGAAGAAGAAGATCAGGAAACCCGCCGCCGCCCCCGCGCCCACGGCGAGCGCAAGGCCGCCCTGTCGGGAAAGCCGGAGCGATGCCGCAGCCGCCAGGATCGCCATGGCTGCAAACAGGATGGGAGTCGCGAGAAGCTGGTGCAGTCTGAGGCTGAAGGGCCTGGTGCTGAATCCCGCCAGTTCGGTCTGACGGATGGCGGCGGGAAGGCTCCAGAAGGTCACGGCCTCCGGAGACGAGAACCGGTTCAGGGCCGCCTGTGAGGTGAGCGTGGAGCGAATGGACAGGGAATCGGAGCGCACCGCGCTCTGGCCCGCGGCGGCTTCGCGGACGTCCCGCAGGTTCCAGAAGCCTGCGCGGAGAACCGCCTCGGCGGCCTCGATCCGGCGCCGGAATTGAAGCCGACCCTCGGCGTCCTTCTGGTAGACGAACAAGGACACCGCCCTGAGGCGAACGACATTGTCGGTGAGATCCCGCGACTTGGCGTGGATGACGATCAACCCTTTGTCGTCGCCCTGCCGGAGCCAGACCTCCTTGGGCGCGTCCGCGAGATAGGTTTGCATCAACTGAGCGCGTTCAACCTCGAACCGGGCCGAGAGTTGAGCTGCGAGCGGGTTCAGCGCCATGACCACGACGAGGCCGGCGAAGAAGGCCAGTGCAGCGGAGGGGGCGATGAATCTCCAGGCCGAAACACCCGCTGCGCGCATGGCCGTCAACTCGCTGGAACGATTGAGGCTCACAAAGGCCGCGATGCCACCAAAGAGGAAGACAAACGGAGACAGGAGCAGGATGAGGCTGGGCGAACGCAACACCGTCAGCCAGAGGATTTCGCTCACGGCGGCGTCGGCGCGCACCCCGACGGATCGGGACAGCTCCTCGA
>JBJTEN010000142.1:0-10236 GCA_046092925.1 Phenylobacterium sp.
GGGTGTTGGGAAGGCTGCCCGTCGCCCGGGCGATTTCTCCTGCGGCAAGGCCCCCGGGGCCGGTCCGGACGAGCCGCCGGAAGACCTCGAGCCGGCCGGGATGGGCAAGTGCGCTCAGGGCGGCGACGGCGGAGGCTGAAGACGGCGGGACATTTCCGGGCATGCCGGCTCAACATATCGATATTTCTCGAATTGTCGAATCTTAATCCGGGCCCCAGTCTGGAAGTCCGGAACACAGCGCAAGGACGGCCCATGCTGACGCCCGCCCCCCTGACCACCGCTGACGCCTGGCTCGGCCGCGACATGGCTCGGCGCGGGGACTGGCGGCGGACCCTGTCGGAGTCGGAGGGAAAGGAACTCATGGCGGCGCGGGCGACGGCGCGGGCCCGGACCCTTGATCGGACGAAGTGGACCCGGGCGGACTTTCCGCTTCCGGGCCTGGCCCCCGATGTCGAGGGCTGGCTTGAGGACCTGGACCAGGGCCGGGGTTTCCTGCTTCTGAGGGGGCTTCCCGTCGGGGAGCTGGGGCCCGAGGCGGCGGCCGACATTTACTGGGGCCTTGGCCTGCACATGGGCCGGGCCGTCTCCCAGAACACGGATGGGGACCTGCTGGGGGAGGTGCGCGACACCGGCGCCGACCCGAAGGCCTACGGGGTCCGGCTCTACAGGACCCGGGCCGAGCAGGATTTCCACACCGACGGCGCGGACATCATCGGCCTTCTCTGCCTGCAGGGGGCGAAGTCCGGAGGAACCAGCCGCATCGCCTCCTCGGCGGCCATCTTCAACCGGCTGCTGGCGGAGCGGCCGGGCCTCGTCCCGGCCCTGTTCAGCACCTTTCCCTTCGACACCCAGGGCCAGCACAAACCCGGGACCCCCGCCTGGTTCGCCCGTCCGATCTGCCGCCTCGTCGACGGACGGCTGAACTTGTTCTTCATCCCCTGGTACATCCGCGAGAGCCAGCAGCACGCCGACGCCCCGCGCCTGACGCCGGACCAGGACGCGGTCCTGCGGTTCATCGAGACCACCGCAAATGACCCCGACCACTTTCTCGACATGGACTTCCAGCCCGGCGACATCCAGTTCCTGAAGAACGCCTCCATTCTCCACAAGCGCACCGCCTACGAAGACTGGTACGAGCCGGCGCGAAAGCGGCGCCTGCTCCGCCTGTGGCTGGTGCAGGAGGGCTTCTCGGCCGGGGATGCGGCCCTCAGGGGGGGAATCCGCGCGCCGGTCTAGCCGCCGGCGAGCCGCCCGGCGACGGCCCTGAGGGCCGGGTCCCGTTTGCATACCAGCAGGTCGGCCGCCGTGCGCCCCCCGGGATCCGGCAGGTCGCCCCTGGCGCCGAAGCCCGCCACCATTTCAAGCGCCTCCGCCGGACTGGCCTTGCGGATCATGAGATGCAGGGCGGTCAGGCCGTCGCGGCCGGCGTGGTCCGGGTCGGCCCCATGCTCCAGCAGGCGCCGGGCGCTTTCGAAGCGACTGGTGGCTGCGGCCCAGAGGAAGGGCGTCGCGCCATCCTCCGAAGTCGTCTCGTCCACCGGTGCGCCGGCGCTGACCAGCAGGTCGATCGCCTCCAGGTCTGATCGCCAGGCGGCGGCGTAGAGGCAGAAGCGCGGATCCGCGCCCCGTGAGAGCAGGAACCGGGCGAGGTCGAGGTTACGGCCCCTGCTGATGGCGTGCCAGAGCGGCGTGGCCCGCCACTCGCCCTCGGTGAAGGCTGCGTCGTCGAGGCCCAGTCCAAGGTCAAGGAGGACGGAGGCGGTTGCAACAGCGCCCGATGCAGGTCGATCAGGGTCCGACGACTCGACCATGCAGGCCTGGTGAAGCCAGTTCCGCCCCCTGTCATCCCTGTGGCCGAGCAGTTCGGGGCGCTCGGCCAGGGCCGCGACGACTTCGTCGGCCCTCCAGGACCGGACAAGCTGGCGAACACGGCTGGCGGACATCCTTCCCGGCTCCCGGCGACCCGGTCCATGCTGGAAGCCGGGCGGACGACTGGCAAGCCCTCCAACCGTAGAAAAGTGGACGCCTGAGTACAATCTGGCTAAGTAATAGAAAAAGCGTGAGAAAGTCCGCCCGGAGCGGTCTTGATGTCTTGCCCTCGGCCGGCATTGCGCCGAACATGAGCCCACAACAGGTCCGGACTCATGCCCCCCGGGGCGACGCAGGACAGGGCCCGCACAGAACATCGGGAGGAAGTCGCGTGACCGACAAGGCGTCGAAGAGAGGCGGCGTGCGCAGGGGCGGCCTGTCGCGTCGCTGGATTGTGATGGTGAGCGGGCCCCTGCTCATCCTGGCCGTTCTGGCCTGGTATCTTCTGTCCCTCGGTCGCTTCCAGACTACCGACAACGCCTTCGTTCAGGTGACCAAGACCCCGGTGGCGCCGTCGATTGCAGGCCGGGTCGTCGAGATTTACGTCCGCGAGAACCAGGCTGTGAAGAGAGGTGAAGTCCTCTTCCGTCTCGACTCCCGCGACGCCCGGGCGAACCTGTCCGCCGCCGAAGCCCAGCTGGCCAGCGCCGAGCAGATGGTCGCCCAGCAGCGCGCCGTCTTCGGGCGCGAGCAGGCCATTGTGGCCGCCGCGCGGGAAAAACTGCGTTATGCCGAGGCCGCGGCCACCCGACAGGCCGGCCTGGCCGCCGCGGGCGCGGGATCAGTGCAGCAGGCCGACCAGGCCCGCCATGCCGCCCGTCTCGCCAGGGAACAGCTGCGCGCCGCCGAACAGTCCGCTGCGGCCGCCCTCGCCGTCCTGGGCGGCGACCCCAGGGCGGGGTCCGATGCGGCGGCGGTGCTCCAGGCCCGCGCCCAGGTCGAGCGGGCGCAGCTGAACGCCTCCTATACCGAGGTGGTCGCGGCCTCGGACGGCGTGGTCGCGCGCGTCGATCAGATGCCCGTCGGCGCCTACCTCAACGCCTCCCAGTCGGCGTTCTGGCTCCTGTCGGGCCGGCCCTGGGTGGAGGCCAACTTCAAGGAAGACCAGGTGGCGCGAATGCGCGTCGGACAGCCGGTCGAAATCCATATCGACGCCTTTCCCAGAGGACGTCTGAAGGGCCGGGTCGCCAGCTTTGCGCCGGGGACGGGCCAGGCCTTCTCCGCCCTGCCCGCCCAGAACGCCACCGGAAACTGGGTGAAGGTGACTCAGCGCCTGCCGGTTCGCATCGAGTTCGACGAGCCCCCTCCGGAGATGGCGACCCGGGCGGGCCTCTCGGCGACCGTCAGGGTCGACGTGCGGTCCGGTCGTGACCGGGAATAGGCCCATGACCGGGCTTCCCAGAACCCGTCGGCGCTCGAAAGGGGTCCTGGCGATCTGCGCGGGGATCGCCCTTCTCGGGGGGTGTGCGACTGCACCGCAGACGGCCACGGGAACCGGCGCGACGACAATCCCGGACCGATACGGAATGGCTGGCGAGACGACGCCGGCGCGAGTGCTCGAGGCTGGCGCGCGGTCCAGGGACTGGTGGACCGGGCTCGGCTCTCCGCAGCTGGGCGAGGTGATCCGGATCGCTCTTGAGGAGTCCCCCGATCTGGCGGAGGCCCGCGCCGTGCTGGATCGACATCAGGCAGAGTCCGACGCGGCCAGAGCCCTCATGTCTCCGCGGCTCGGCCTCAACGCCCGGACGGAGCGTCAGCTTTTCAACAGCAAGGGTTTCGGCTTCAGCGGATTTCCCAGCCGCACCTTCAGCATTTTCAGCCTTGGCGGACTTGTCAGCTACGACCCGGATATCTTTGGCGCGCTCAGGGGGCGCGCGGCGGAGGCGGGGGCCCTGGCCGACAAGGCCCGCTGGGAGGCTGACGCCGCCGCCCTCACCCTCTCGGCCAACGTCGCCCTGGAGGCCGTCCGGCTGGCCGGCCTGAACGCCCAGATTGCTTCGGCGGAGCAGGTCATCGACGATGACCGCAAACTTGTCGACCTTGCCTTCAAGGCTGAAGCTCTGGGGGGAATCTCTCGGTCGGAGAGGGTCCGGATCGAGGCTCAGCTGGCCGAGGACGAGGCCGGCATCCCCGATCTCCTGCGCCAGAGGAACGAGTCCCGCAGGCGTCTCGCCCTCCTGGCCGGCCGCGACCCGTCGCATTGGACACCGCCGGACTTCCAGCTGGCGGACCTGAGCCTTCCTGCTTCCATCCCCCTGGCCCTGCCCTCGGAACTGGTCCGGAGCCGCCCCGACATCCAGGCTGCGGAGGCTGACCTGCGGGCGGCGCGCCTTGCGGCCCGGGCGGCCGAGGCGGATCCGCTTCCCAAACTGAACCTGACCGGCAATCGGGCCCAGACCGCCAATCAGATCGAGGACCTATCCCGGTCGGACTCCAGGGGGTGGAGCCTGTCGGCGGGACTGACGGCCACGCTCTACGATGGCGGACTGTCCCGCGCGAACCGCCGCGCCGCGGAGGCCGAGCTTCGGGAGGCCGAGGCGCGCTACCGGCGCACCGTCCTGGCCGCCTTCGCGCAGGTGGGCGAAATCCTCTCCTCTCTCCAAGAGGGGGAGGCGGAAGTCGCCGCCCGCCGCCGGGCGGTCGACTCCGCCGGGCAGGACGCCGAGATTTCGCTGTCCGGCGTCAGGCTTGGGGGCACGCCGCTTCTTCGGGCGATCGACGCCCGGCGCGAACTCAGTCTGGCAAGGCGCAGCCTCGCCGCTGCCGAGGCGCGACGCCTCTCCGACGCGATCGGGCTCTTCGCCGCCGCCGGGGCGGACTGGCGGTCATCGGACGATGACTGACTCTCCGGACTTCCTCGAAAAGGACAAGGCGAACCGGATCCCCATCACGGGCGCGCTCATGCTCGCCACGCTGATGCACACCCTGGACAGCACGATCGCCAATGTCGCCCTGCCCCAGATGCAGGGCAGCATCTCGGCCTCTCCCGAGCAGCTGACCTGGGTCCTCACATCCTACATCCTGGCCACGGCTGTCATGACTCCCCTCTGCGGCTGGCTGGCCATGAAGTTCGGCCGCAAGCGCATGATCGTCCTGTCGATCATCGGATTCACGGCCGCCTCAATGCTCTGCGGGATCGCCACCACGGTTCCCGAGATGGTGCTCTACCGCACGCTGCAGGGGCTGGCGGGGGCCGCCCTCATGCCCCTTTCCCAGTCCGTAATGCTGGACACCTACCCGCAGGAGCAGATCCCCAGGGTCATGAGCCTCTGGAGCGCGGCGGTCATCATGGGTCCGATCCTCGGCCCCATCGTCGGCGGATGGATCACCGAGCACCTCAACTGGCGATGGGTCTTTTTCATCAACCTGCCCCTCGGAATCATCGCGGTGCTGGGGGTCTCCGCCTTCATGGCGGACGATCCCGGAGGGCGACAACGTCCCTTCGACGTCATCGGCTTTTCCGCCCTCACAGCCTTCGTCGTCGGCCTCCAGGTCATGCTCGATCGAGGCCCGGGGCAGGACTGGTGGGAGTCGCCGGAAATCTGGGCCTGGCTTGCGCTGGCCATGGCGGGGCTCTGGGTCTTTATGGTTCAATCCGCCACGGCGCGACATCCCTTCTTCCACCGCGACCTCGCAAAGGACGGAAACTTCGTCGGCACGACCATCTTCAGCTTCTTTGTTGGCGTCCTTCTCTTCTCCACCACCGCCCTTCTGCCGGTGATGATGCAGAACCTGATGGGCTATTCGGCCATGCAGACCGGCGAGGCCAGCGTCAGCCGGGGCCTCGGCTCTCTGATCTCCTTCCTGATGGTCCCGTTCCTGATCCAGAGGCTCGGGGCCCGGAAGGTCCTGTTCATCGGCACCGTCCTGAGCATAGCCTCATTGTGGGCCATGGCCGGGTTCGACCTGTCGATGACAGAGCAGCCCATCATCATCAGCGGCGTCATCCAGGGGGTCGGCACGGGACTGCTCTTCGCGCCGCTCAGCACCCTGGCCTACGTCACCCTGAGCCCGGTGCACATGGTGGAGGGCACCCTCCTGGCGACGATGCCCCGCAGCATGGGCACAGCCGTGGGGATCTCGATCGTTCAGGCCATGGTCCTTCGCAACGGCGCCCTGGCCCATAGCGAACTCTCCTCCCGGATGGATCCCACCAGTCCGATGCTCAACGACGTCTTGCCCATCGAGGGCGCCCTGACGACCTCCGAGGGGCTGTCGCAGCTCAACGGAGAAGTCACTCGCCAGGCGATGATGATCGGCTATGTCGACGTCTTCAGCTGGATGACGCTGATCACCATGGCGATGATACCCTTGATTCTGATCTTGAGGCCGCCGCCGAAGGCGCCCATAGAGAAGGTCGGGGCTTCGCCGGACTGAAGCACCGCGCCTGAGGCGCGAACATAACAATAACCCCAGGGAGCCCGGGAACAGCACATGACAGAGACTGCAACGCCGTCGGCGGATCCGATCGCACCGCCTCCAACGGCCTCGATCACCGAAGCTCCTTTCTCCGCAGCCTACACGCGGTACGCCATGCTCCTTCTGCTGGCGATCTACACCATCAACTTCCTCGACCGGTCGATCATCAACATCCTCGCCGAGCCGATCAAGAACGAGCTCAAGCTGGCCGACTGGCAGCTGGGCCTGATGAGCGGGCTGGCCTTCGCGCTCTTCTACACCGTCCTGGGAATCCCCCTCGCCCAACTGGCGGAAAGGAAAAACCGGCCGATCATCATCGGAACTTCGGTGGCGGTCTGGTCAGGCTTCACGGCCCTTTCCGGCGCAACCACCAACTTCGTGCAGCTGGTCCTGTGCCGGATCGGCGTCGGCATCGGCGAGGCGGGGTGCACGCCGCCGGCCCATTCCCTGATCGCCGACTATGTTCCCAAGGAAAAGCGAGCCTCCGCCCTCGCCTTCTATTCGATGGGCACGCCCCTGGGGGGCTTGCTCGGCCTGGTGATGGGCGGCCTGATCGCAGACGCGTACGGTTGGCGCGTCGCCTTCCTCGTCGCGGGCGTACCCGGGCTGCTGTTCGCCCTTCTGTGCTTCCTGACCCTTCGCGAGCCCCGCAAGATCCTGGCGGCGCATAGCGCCAGGGTCGTCGCCGCCCAGGCGACCTTCCGCGAAACCATGTCCTATCTGATGAAGAAACGAACCTTCTGGCTGATCGCCCTGGCCGCAGCCATCAAGGCCTTTATCGGTTATGGCCACGCGCCTTTCACGGCCAGCTTCTTCCTGCGTGTGCACAGCGAGGAAATCAGCCGCCTGGCGGACAGGTTCGACCTTGGATCGGTCGGCTTCATGGGCCTCGCTCTGGGCCTCATGGGCGGGACCGCCGGGATCATTTCATCCTGGCTGGGCGGCCAGATCGCAGACCGCTTCGCGAGAACCGACCTTCGCGGATATGTCATCGTCCCCGCAATCGCCTCGCTTATCGCCGTTCCGATCTACATCATCGCCGTGAGCGTGCCGTCGGCCACCGTCGCCCTATGGATCCTGGTCATCAACGGCCTCCTGGGTTCGCTCTGGTACGGCCCGGTCTACGCCATCGGACAGTCCATCGTGCCGCCGCACATGCGCGCCACCGCCTCGGCCATCCTGCTGTTCGTGATCAACCTGATCGGCCTGGGCCTCGGCCCGACGGTGGTCGGGATCATCTCCGACATCATGGCCAACGGCGTCGGCCTCGGCTCGGCCCAGGGCGTGCGCTGGGCGCTGATGATCTCCACCTGCTTCGGCGTGCTGGCCTTCGCCCTCTTCTGGATGGCGCGCAAGACCATCCGCGAAGAAATGGAGTCCTGATCCGGCGGACCTGGCGGGGTTCAAATCCCCGCCAGGTCTTCGCCGTCGGCGAGGCTGAGCGCGACGGCCGGGATGGTGACCCCGGCGGGTCCCAGCCCTTGCGAAGGCATGATCACCTCGTCACAGGCGCGATCGCCCGTCAGGCCCTTCGGGTCGATGGCCAACCCGCCGCGCTCGCCCCGATCCAGCCGGTTCGCGTGGTGCAGGTCGCCGCGCCGGGGCGTCCCCGTAACTGTAGCGGCCAGCAGGCGCTCCGGCACCTGTGCGGCGTCCACGCCGCCAGTTGGCCCAGGGTAAGCCGGGCCGCAAGGCCGAACAAAAGTTGACGCTGGCGTCATTTTCCGTTTCCGTACCGTCTGGTGAAATGAGGACGTACCGTGAGCCGCCTCCTGCCCCTGATCTTCCGGAACCTGACCTTCCTGTTCGGGCTTGGTTTCCTCGCGCCGCTGATCGCTCAAGTCCTTGAGCGTACCGTTCCTTCGATCGCCGCGACGCCCTGGCCCCTCGCGGTCGGCCTGATCATCGGCGGCGGCTGGGGCGCCCTCGCCCAGAAGACGGGGCGCTGGCTGTGAGCGACCTCTCCGTCGAGGCCCTGCGCGCCCTGCCCGCCAAGGAGCTGAACCGGCTCGAGGCGGAGGTCGCGGCGCGGTTCATGGGCGGCCTGCCCTGGGGCTCGGTCCTCTGGGGCCTGGGAAACCTGGCCGTCTGGCTGTCCCTCTGGCCCCTGACCCTGTCCGGCGTCATGCCCCTCTGGCTGGCCTTCCCAATCGCCACCCTGAACGTAGCCCTCTGCTACCTCCCGTCGCATGAGGCCCAGCACCGCATCATCGCCAGGGAGGGCGAACCCCTTTTCTGGCTCAACGAACTGGTGGGCCACCTCTCGCCCCTTCCCATGCTCCTGCCCTACGGCGTCGCCCGGCTGACCCACTACGAGCACCACCTGCACGCCAATGACCCGGAGCTGGACCCGGACATCCACACAAAGGCGCCGAACGCCTGGCGGCATCTCCTGAACACCATCGCCCATCGCCAGCCGGGGTCGGCGACGGGGGCGAACTACGGCAAGGCCCTGGCCCGGATCGGCACGGACGAGGCCCGCCGGGCCGGCCTGGTGGCCGCCCTCTACACCCTGGCCTACCACGCCATCCTCTTCACCCTGGCCTGGTCGGGCTTCGCCATCGAGGCGGCCCTGATCTGGTGGCTGCCGCGCATCCTGGGGACCACCTATATCCAGTTCTATCTGAGCTGGGCGCCGCACCATCCGGCGGAAGAGATGGGCCGATACCGGGACACCCGCGCCTTCCGCAGCCGGCTCGGCGTCCTCCTGTCCTCGGGCATGCCCTTCCACATCCTGCACCACCTCTACCCGCGGATTCCCCTGCTGAGGCACGGCGAGGCCTACAGGGCCCTCAGGCCCTTCCTGGTGGTGCGGGGCTGCCGGCTCGACGGGCTCTAGAGGCTGCGCGCCAGGGTCGAGGCGTCGTCCCGGCGGGACAGGGCCCACTCCCCTAGGCGTCGCGCCCAGTAGGACTCCCCGCCATGCGAGAGGCGCAGGCGGTGCAGGGCGCCGGTGAACCGGTGCAGGGCGTGCTCGGCGCTCACCCCTATGGCCCCGTGCACGGCGTGGGCGATCCCCGCGCAGGCCGGGGCCGCCTCGCCGCAGCGCATCTTTGCCGCCGCCGCCGCCGGGACGGAGATGTCGAGGGGCGACCCGGCCAGGGCCGTTTCGGCGGCCATGCGCGCGGCCATGACCTCCTCGGCCATGACGGCGATCTGGTGCTGGATCGCCTGAAACTTGCTGATCTCGCGGCCGAACTGCCGGCGGGTCGAGGCATGGTCGAGGGTCATGGCCTGCAGGGCGTCGATGGCGCCGGCCATCATGGCCGCGTCGGCGGCGGCGCAGAGCGCGCGGGCCGCGTCAGGATCCACGCCGCCGGCCACCAGGACCGTGGCCGCGTCGGCGCAGTCGCGGGCCGCCGGATCGGTTATGCGGGCCAGCAGGGTCTGGAGAAGGGCCGGCGGCGCAGCCCGGCGACCGCACTCGAAGGCGAGCGGGAAGAGGCTCGACAGGTCGAGCCCGGCGCCGCCCTCCGCCTCCGGGCGCAGGACGTCCAGGAAGCCGGAGGCCTCGAGCTCGGGCCAGGGGTCGGCGCCGAGGCCGTCGAGCAGCTTGCGGAAGGAATCGAGGAACAGGGCGTCGCTCATGGCCTCACCTCAGTCCGAGCCCGCGGGCGATGATGCCCCGCAGGATCTCGCGCGTACCGCCGCGCAGGGAGAAGGTCGGGCTCATGCCCGCCAGGTAGTCCAGGGTCGCCAGCAGGGAGGACGGGACAGGCCCGTCCAAAGAGGCCAGGTGGTCGGTCACCAGGGCCGGGATGGACTGCTCGAAGCTGGCGCCCAGGTCCTTGACCCTGGAGGCCTCGACCACCGGGCTCTCGCCCCGCGCCAGCTGGCCCGTCACCGCCAGGGACATGTTCCGCAGGGTGGCCAGGCGGGCGATCATCCGCCCCGCCAGTTCCGCCTCGGTGTCCGTCGGCCCGCCGCGGATGCGGATGAAGTCCAGCC
>JBJTEN010000143.1:0-20990 GCA_046092925.1 Phenylobacterium sp.
CCGGCTGCTGGCGTCGGCGCCGGATGTGGCGGAGCGACTCGCCGCCCTGGTCCGGAGCACGGACCTGGTGAGGGGCGCGGAGGCGCGCCGGCTTGCGGACGCGGCGGAGGAGACGGTGCTCTCCACGCTTCACGTCCTGCCCGGCGGCGGCGTCCTGGCCATCGAGCCGACCCGCGCCCTGGTGGCCGTGGACGTGGACCTTGGGCCCCGCAAGGGGCCGGATCCCAAGTCCCTGACCCGGCAACTCAATCTCGCCGCCGTGGCCGAGACCGCCCGCCTGCTCCGGCTGAAGGCGCTGGGCGGACTGGTGGTGATCGATCTCGCCGGTCGCGGCCATGATGGAACCGCTCTTCTGAGCGCCGCCCGAGTCGCCTTCGCCCCTGACAATCCCGGCGTCGCCTTCGGACCCATCAGCCGTTTCGGAACCCTGGAGCTCACGATCCCGCGACGGACGCGGGCAGTCGCAGACGTCCTCCTCCAGCCGGACGGAAGGCCGGGCGAGCGCACCCTCGTCCAGCGGCTGATCCGGCAGGCCGAAAGCGCGGCGGACATGGAAACCGGCCGCAGCTTCAGGCTGCGCGCGGCGCCGTCGATTGCGCGCCTGGCCTGGCCCCTGGTCGACCGGCTGGCCGAGCGTCAGGGCGCGCGATTCGAACGCGCCGTCGAGCCGGACTGGCCCCGTGACCGTTTTGAGATCGAACCGCTTTGAGTCCTTCTCGCGAAACCCGTCCCCGGAGGCCGGCCTGCCCCCTCTGCGGAAAGACCGCCAAACCTCAGTTCAGGCCGTTCTGCTCGTCACGCTGCGCCAATGTGGACCTGCAGCGATGGCTGTCGGGAAACTATGTGCTTCCCGGCGACGAGGCGGAGCCCCCGGGCGCCGGTGACGACGACGAATCCTGACGGCGCCTCGCTGGACAGCCCGTCGGGCCTCTTCTATAGAACCGCCTCCGACCCGCGAGGCGTCGCGCCTGGGTAGCTCAGTTGGTAGAGCAGCGGATTGAAAATCCGCGTGTCGCTGGTTCGATTCCGGCCCCAGGCACCACTTCCCGTCAAGGCGTCGAGTCAGGCCTCCACCGTCGAGAGGGCCGTCGTCCAGGCGCGCACGAGGTCCTGCGCCTCTCCGGAACCGAAGACGTACCTGTCAGGCCGGACCAGGGCGGCCTTGACGCCTTCCCGCGCCAGGAGTTCGCTCACCGCAGGCCCGAAATCCCTAAGCCCGGGGGAGTCCAGGGGCAGGTCGACGATGTCGGGCCCGAGGCCTTCCGGCGGGGGCCCGGGCGTACGGAAAAGCCATGCACCTTGGGGCAGGGCGTCGTCCAGCCGCCTGCCGTCGTCCAGCACCGGCTGGGTGAAGGGCCATCCGGCGGCGGGTGTTCCCGCCAGGATGCAGCCCCTGGTGATCGGCGGGTAGCCCGCCGGCCCTGCCGGGACGTTTCCAGCGGCGCGGTCGGCCAGCATGCGCCGGTCGCGTTCCGCAGCCGCAGCAGGGTCGAGGATGCAGACCGTCCGGCCCATCATCAGGGCCATGCCGATGATGGCCCGGACATTGGGCTCACGCTCGGGCTGGTAGGTGTCGAGGAGGGCGTCGGGGGACTGGCCGCGCACCACCCGGCCCAGCTTCCAGGCGAGGTTGGCGGCGTCGCGCAGGCCCGAGCAGAGCCCCTGGCCGGCGAAGGGCGGCATCTGGTGGGCGGCGTCGCCGGCCAGCAGCAGGCGCCCCTGTCTCCAGCGCCGGGCCACCAGGGCGTGGAAGCGATAGACGGCGGTGCGTTCCAGCCGGACCGCGCCCTCGACCTTCCAGGGCTTCAGGAGGTCGGCGACGAAGGCGGGGTCCTGTGCCTGCTCCGGCGTCTCGTCCGGGCGGAGCATGAACTCCCAGCGGTGGCGACCCTCGCCCATGAGCACGCAGGTGGTGGGACGCGCCGGGTCGCAGATCTGCAGGTTCACCTCGGGAAGTCGCGAGGGATCGTCCACCAGGACGTCGACCACCAGCCAGGGCTCGTCGAAGTCGAGGTCGTCGAGCTCAAATCCGCCGAGACCTCGCACCGTGCTGCGGGCGCCGTCGCAGCCCACCACCCATCCGGCGCGGACCTGGCGGGGACCGTCCGGGGTCTCGAAGTCCGCGAGCACGCCGTCGGGCTCCTCCTGCAGGCCCTTCAGGGTCCAGAGGCTGCGGAGGTCCACGGGCCCCGCCGAGGCGAGCCTTTCCCGCATGCGCCATTCCAGCGAGGGCTGGTGGATCATCATCCCCGAGGGCCAGCCCATGCGCGTCCGGCCCATCACCGACGGGAAGGACATCAGGACCTCCCCCTTCGCCGTCAGGAAATCGTAGCGACTGGAGGTCCGCGAGGTGGCGGCGACAGCGTCCGCCACACCGAGCCCCTGGAGCAGGCGGACGATCTCATCGTCGATATGCGCCCCGCGGGGCAGGGGATAGATATCAGCCTCCCGCTCGGTGATCAGGGTCCGGACCCCCTCCCGGGCGAGCATCAGGCCGAGGGTCACCCCCGTCGGGCCGCCGCCCACCACCAGGACATCGCAGGTCTCGACCGAAGCCTCGGTCACGCCTCGGCCTCGATGCGGTTCTCGATCGCCCCCAGGCCCTCGATCTCGACCCGGACCAGGTCGCCGGGCTTGAGGAAGCGTCGGGGGTTCATGGCCGCGCCGATGCCGCCCGGTGTGCCCGTGAAGATGATGTCGCCGGGCTCCAGGGTCATGGCCTGGGAGAGGTGGGCGACCTGGTCGAAGACATCGAAGACCAGGTGGCGGGTGTTGGAAGACTGGCGTTCTTCGCCGTTGACCGTGCAGCGGATGTCCAGGGCGTGGGGGTCCACCTCGTCCGCCGTGGTGATCCAGGGGCCGAAGGGGGCGTGGGTGTCGAAGGACTTGCCGAGGCTCCACTGGGGCGTGGCGTGTTGCCAGGCCCTTTCGGTGACGTCGTTGCCGACGCAGTAGCCGAAGATGTGGGCGGCGGCGTTCTCGCGGGCGATATGCTTGCCGCGCCTTCCGATCACCGCGACCAACTCGGCCTCGTAGTCCACGGCCTGAGAGACCTTTGGCGCCTGGACGGGATCGAAGGGACCGTTGATCGAGGTCTGGGCCTTGGTGAACCAGACCTGGCGCTCGGGGGTTCCCATCCCGCTCTCCTCGATGTGGTCGGCATAGTTCAGCCCGATGGCGAAGATCTTGCCCGGCCGGGGCACCGGCGCCAGCAGGCGGACCGAGGCGAGGGGGAGGCCGGCGGCGGGGTCAAGGCCGGCCAACCGGGGGGCGATGGCGCTCCAGCTTTCGAGGTGGCCGGCCAGCGGGCCCTCCAGGCCTGAATCGACGATCCGGTCGCCGAGGACCACACCGATTCGCGGGCCCGAGCCGGCGTCGTAGGCGGCGATCTTCATCCGCGGTCTCCCTGGGCCATCATCGGGTGGACGGCGCCCCACTGGACGCCGAGCAGGTCGGCGAAACTGGCCTTGCCCGGAGCATCCGCGGCGGTGAACAGGTCGCCGTCGGTCCAGTGCTCCAGCTCGTGGCCCCAGGGGTCCTTCCAGTAGTCGAACACCTGACTGCCGAGGATGTGCCGACCTACGCCCCAGGCGGCCTTGCGGCCATCGGCCTTGAGGTGGGCGTGGCCACGCATGAGGTCATCGAGATTCTCGACCTCGAAGGCGGCGTGGTTGAAACGCGCGCCGCCGGGGCCCTGCAGCAGGAAAAGGGTATGGTGATCCGTGGGTGTTTCACCTCTGTCGCAGCGCAGGAAGGCGCCGATCGCCAGGCCCGGGGCGCCCTCGATCTCGTCGCTGGTCAAGAGGCCGAAGCGGGCCTTGTACCACGCCTCGGAGGCGCGGAAGTCGCTGACCTCCAGCACCGCATGGCCCAGGCGGACGACCCGGGAGGGGCCAGCATCGACGTTCACGCGGCTGGAAATCCGGGGCCGGCCCGAGGCGGTGTTGCGGCTGGGCTCCCGGGCCAGGGGCTGCGGCGCGCCAAAGGTCTGTTCGGCGACGACCTCGACGGTGAAGCCATCGGGATCGGAGAGGCGGACGACCGAACCGCCGCCCGGCGCCCTGAAGGGCTCCACCTCAAGGCCTTCCGCGACGGCCAGCACCTTTAGGTCGGCGAGGCTGGCGGCGCGGAAGCCGATGCCCGCGAAGCCGGGCTCGCCCTCCTCGGTCAGATGGACGAAGGGCGCCCCGCCCGAGCCGCGGCCGAACAGGCGCCCGGCCTCGTCCCGGAAGGGCGTCAGTCCGAAGCTGACAAGGAACCGCGCCATCTCCTCCAGGTCAGGTGCGGTGAACCGGACATGCGAGATGTCCTCGATCCGGATTGTGCTCATGGGCGGCGCCTCGCGTCAGGGTGATCGGCCTTGGATTTTGACCATTCGGTCATTTCATGCAAGCTGGTCTCTGCGAGACGGAGAGGAGGCATGACGGAAACGCCCGGGACGGAGGACGTGCGACGCCGACGGACCCGCCAGGCCCTCATCCGGGCCGGCGAGACGCTTCTGGCCGGGCGGCCCGTGGACGCCATCGCCGTGGACGACATCGTCCGCAAGGCCGGCGTCGCCAAGGGCTCCTTCTTCAATCATTTCGACGACAAGACCGCCCTGGCGCGGGCGGTGGCCACCGAGGTCCGGCTGCGCATGGAGCAGCGTGTCGGCGCCGTGAACGCCGGTCGCCCAGACCCCGTCGAGAGGCTGGTCCGCGGGGTCTGCGCCTTCGTGCAATACGCCCGGATCCATCCCGCCGAGGCGCGGGCCATGCTGAGGAGCCAGGACAGGCCGGCCCCGCCCGATCACCCCCTGAATGCGGGCCTGCGCGCCGACCTGGAGGCCGGGCTGGCGAGCCGGCGGTTCCGGGCGCCCGGCCTGGAACCCGCAATGCTGATGGTCAGCGGCGTCTGCCAGATCCTCCTGTCCTCGGTCCTCGACGGCCCCCGGAGCGCAGGACAGGACCGGAGCCTGACCGCCGAAACCCTGGCCCTGGTGCTCGTGGGCCTGGGACAGACGCCGGAAGCCGCCGCGCACCGCGCGCAGGCGGCCGCTGCAGACATCATCCTGGACCCCGCCGGCGGCTGACGTCCGCGGGTTCAGGGCCTGGGAAAAAAGTT
Source organism: Phenylobacterium sp. (assembly GCA_046092925.1). GTDB lineage: Bacteria > Pseudomonadota > Alphaproteobacteria > Caulobacterales > Caulobacteraceae > Phenylobacterium. The sequence goes on from JBJTEN010000143.1 coordinate 5,104, forward strand.
CCCCTGCGTCAATTTCGGCATGTTAGCGTGTCGCGTCTGGCCGGCTTGCGGTCGCAGAACCTCCCCCGGCTCCATGTCGTTGCGGAGCCCCGGGACTCGAGCTCGGAGTATTGCATGTCCAGCATCAACGCCGCTCCGCCTCCCGCGCCACCTGTCGACCGGCGGCTCTTTCTCGCCGGCGCGATCGCCATGACGGGGGTTACGGTCGCCGGCTTCGCCGTGCAGCTGCTGAGCGGCCGGTCCAGCTTTGACGCGCCGCTGTTCGTCCACGCCCACGCCGTCGTCTTCATGGGGTGGCTGGCGATCTACCTGGCGCAGACGGCTATGGCGGCGCGGGGCGCGGGGGTCTGGCATCGCGGGCTCGGCTGGCTCGCCATGGCCTGGCTGCCGCTCATGCTCCTCCTGGGCCTGCAGGTGGTCGTGGACATGGTCCGCCGGGGTGAGGCGCCCTTCTTCTTCCGACCGCTCCACTTCCTGGTGCTGGACTCCGCCAGTCTTCTGACCTTCGCCGGGCTCACCCTCTGGGCTGTCGCGCGTCGCCGGAGCACCGACTGGCATGCCCGGTTGCACTTTTGCGCCATGGTCGCCCTGCTGGGGCCGGGGATAGGCCGCCTGATCCCGTCTCCGGCCTTCATCCCCTGGGCATGGGAGGCGACGATCGCGGTCAGCCTGGTCTTCCCGGCGCTGGCGATGCTCGTAGACCGTCGTCGGACGGGCCGGGTGCATCCGGCCTGGTGGGGCGGTCTTGCGGCCCTGGCCCTGATGGTCCTGGTCACCGAAGCCGTCTCCTATGGCCCCGCCGGCGAGCCGCTTTACAGGCTTGTGACCGCAGGGTCGCCCGGGGCGGCGGTCGCACCGCTCGCCTTTCCGCCGCCACCGGGTCCGCCGCCGGTCTGAGGATCAGCGGATCGACGCCCCGGGGCGATGGCTCAGCAGGGGTTGGCGACGCCGCCGCAGCCGGCGCCCTGGTCGCCCATCCGCTGCATCTGGTCGGCGTCCTTGCGACGACGCGCCTCCCAGGATTCGGCGGTGGCGCAGACCTTTCTTCGGAAGTGGGAGCCCATCTGCTGCACCTGTTCGCAGATGAGCTTGGGCTCTCCAGGTTTCGGCGCGGGCCGGACGGCCGCGGCCTTGGCGGGCCTGGTCTCCGTCGGTCCGGAGCCCGCCGTATCGGCGGCCTGGGCGGTGAAGGCGAAGAGGACGAGGGCGATCATGGCGATCAGCTCTAGGGGCGTGTGGTGAAGGCAGGGCATGGGGCGACTCCGTCCGGCGCGGCAGTCTGCTCGCAAGGTCCCGGAACCGCAAACGCCGGCCGGGCGGGCGCAGACCGCAGCCCGGCGAATCCTGTCGTCCGAATGTCATTTTCCGGGGCCCTGGCGCCCTTGGGGCGACCTGAAGCGATCCTGAGGCCTTGAATGTCGCCGGCGGCGGGTCCGTGGCCCCTATTCCGCTTGACCGGAGAAAAAGGGGTTGCCAAAGGACACCTGCCGCAAGTCTAACTTGCCGGTAAGGTTCTGCTGTCCTCCGGGTCAGCGGCGCCGCACCCGAATTCAGGATGGCGTCAGGACCCCAACGGGTCCGGGTCGATGTCAGGGGTCGGGTTAGCGAAAGCGGCTCTATCGCGTCGGCGCGGTCGGGTCCGGGTAACCGGACCTTCTTTTGCCGGGGCGGCGAGCCAATCAATTGGGGTAGAGACGCTCTCGCGTGACGACCCTTAGGTCCAAACGTGCTAGACCAACCAGGAACTGGCGACAGATGATCGATAACAAGCTCAAGACTCCCTTCATCGCTCTGCTCGGCGCTCTTGCGCTTGTGGCGAGCGCTCCGGCTTTCGCCCAGGCGCCCGCGCCCGCCGCCGAAGCCGCCGCCCCGGCCGATGCGGCGCCTGCCGACGCCGCCGCCCCTGCCGCCGCTCCCGCGGAACCGGCCGCAGCCGAAGTCACCGAAGACCCGCCGCAGATTCCGAACGCCGGCAAGCTCACAGTGACCGGCATGTTCATGATGGCCGTGCCCGTCGTGAAGGCGGTGATGATCGGCCTGACCCTCGCCTCGATCTATTCTTGGTTCCTGCTGGTGACCAAGATCATCGAGTTCAACAACCTCAACAAGACCGCGACCGCCTTCATGGAGGCCTTCCGCAGCTCCAAGAGCCACGCTGAAGCGGGCCGCGTCGCGGCTTCCGAAGAGTTCGCCGGCAACCCGTTGGCCGACATGGCCTCCGCGGCGATCCAGGAAGTCGAGCTGTCCCGCCAGGCGGGCCTGCAGGTCTCGGGCGAGCACCGGGAAACCACCCTGCATCGCGCCGAAGCGGCGGTCAGCGCCGTTCAGGCGACCCTCAGCGCGCGTCTGTCCAGCGGCATGCAGTTCCTGGCTTCGACGGCGTCGTCCGGTCCGTTCATCGGCCTGTTCGCCACCGTGTACGGCATCATGAACTCCTTCATCGGCATCGCGAACACCAACACCACCAACCTGGCCGTCGTGGCCCCCGGTATCGCCGAGGCGCTTCTGGCCACGGGTATCGGCCTGTTCGCGGCGATCCCGGCGGCGATCTTCTACAACTACTTCCAGACCCGCATCTCGGGCTTTGGCGGTCGTTCGGAGGCCTTCGTTGCTGAACTGATGAACGGCCTCTCGCGGCAGCTCGACAAGGGGGCCTAATCCAGATGGGAGCCAAACTCTCAGGTTCTGGGGGTGGCAAGTACGCGGTAGAGCAGAACAGCGAGATCAATGTGACGCCCTTCGTGGACGTCATGCTGGTCCTCCTGATCATCTTCATGGTGGCGGCGCCCATGGCGGCGGTGAACGTGAAGATCGCTCTCCCGAACGCGGTTGCAAAACCGGCCACAAATCCCCCCAAGCCGGTCTACATCTCGATCCAGCCAGGAGGTCGTCTCTTCATCGGGGACTACAGCACCGACCTGTCTGAGCTCGGGGACACGCTTCGCATCCAGCTGGGTGACAAGCGGAGCCCCGAGAAGGAGCGGATCTACATCCGCGCCGACAAGGACGTGATGTACGGCGATTTCATGGGCGTGATGAACACGCTCCAGGATAACGGCTTCTACAGCGTGGCCCTCGTCGGCGAAGACAAGAAGGACTGAGGGGTGGAGCATGGCTGAAGACATCACCCACCCCTTACGGAACCCGTTCGACGTCCCGCCTCCGCAGCGCGGCAAGGGTTACTGGATCGCCGCCGCCGTGGCCCTGGTGCTCCACGTCGCTCTCGGCTTCGTGCTCTGGAAACAGCGCTTTGAGCTCGAGATCAGGGAGTTCTCGGACGACGTGACGGACGTGGAGATCATCCAGCCGATGGCTCCGCCTCCTCCGCCGCCGCCGCCGCCGCCGAATACGCCGCCGCCGCCGCCGCCCAAGCTGCAGCCGCGTCCGCCCGTCGCCGTGCCCAACGCCCCGACGATCCCGCCTCTTCCGGTTCCCCCGGTCGAGAAGCGGATCGAGGAGCCCCAGCCGCCGGCGCCGGCGCCCGAGCCGCCGCGTCCGTCCGTGATCACCAATCCGGACTGGGCTCGTCGTCCCTCGGGTGAGGACATCGCCCGCTACTACCCCGACCGCGCTCAGCGGATGGAAGTGGAGGGGCGCGTGACTCTGAGCTGCAAGGTCACAGCAAGGGGCCTGCTCGAAGAGTGCTCGGTCATTGCCGAAGACCCTGCTGACCAGGATTTCGGCTCCGCGGCTCTCAGGATGACGCGTCTGTTCCGGATGCGTCCGATGACCAAGGACGGCTCCCCGGTCGAAGGCGGTACCGTCCGGATCCCCCTTCGCTTCCAGCTCCCGAGGGGCTGATTTCGAAGGAGCCTGGCTTTCAAGGCCCCGGGGGTGACCCCGGGGCCTTTTCTTTTGCGGGATCAGGCTTTTCGCGATGTGACCAAGCCGCCGCTTGATCGGCGCCCCGCCCGCGACTAGAAGCAAGCCTCCGTGATGCGCCGCCTTAGCTCAGTTGGTTAGAGCGCTAGATTGTGGCTCTAGAGGTCCCCCGTTCGAGCCGGGGAGGCGGTACCATCGCGGTCAGCAAGGCCCGGTCTCCGGGGTTGGTTCAGACTTGGCGAGACCATGAGTGAGGATCCCCCGAAGCGTCGGACCCTGAGCCTGAAACCTGGCGTCCAGGTCACCCGGCCCCTCGGACCCAAGCCCCTGGAGCCTCTCAGGACGGACAAGCCGGCCCGGCCGCCTCGGCCGATGCGACCGCTGCGTGAGCCCAAGCCGGCCGAGCGCCCCTCCCATGGCTGGAAGTGCAAGCCCTGCGGCGCCTTCTTCGATCCGCCGGCGGAAGGTCCGGACGACGAGGTGATCCGCTGTCCGAACTGCAACGCCCGGCTGGGTGTCGCCGGCGACTTCCGCCAGACGCCGCCGCCGTCCCGGCTCCGCGCCCGCCCCATGCGCCACTGAGGCCTCTCAAGCGCCGCCAGCCGGCCCTTGACCCCTTCTCCCGCTTCGTCCGGAGCTTCCCAGCAGGGGAGCAATGGCTCCGTCATTCCTCCCTCTTGAGGGGGAGGTGGACCGCGCAGCGGGCCGGAGGGGGGCTTCGGAGGGGCCGCAGCGCCCCCTCAGTCGGCTTCGCCGCAGGGGAGCCATCAAGATACTGGAATTGCGACCGTTTCGAAACGAGTCCTGCGGAACGAGGCTTCGCTGTGCGCTCGCCATGTCGACGGTCGCGACCCTACGATCTGGATGCGCCAGAGGCAGATCCGTCCTAGTCTGCGCCAAACCGCGTTTCCCCGAGGTTCGCCATGCCCCTTCGTCGACAGCCGCCCGTCCTGACGACCCTTCAGGAGACATCTCACCCCTATACGACCGGGGCCTGGACGCCCGTGCATGAGGAGACCGACCTTCCGGACCCTGAGGTGATCGAGGGGCGGATTCCCGAGGACATCGAGGGGATCTACCTGCGCAATACCGAGAACCCGGTCCATCAGCCCCTGGGGCGCTACCATCCCTTTGACGGCGACGGCATGATTCACCGGATGATCTTCCGGGAGGGACGGGCGAGCTATGCCAATCGCTTTGTCCGCACTCGCGGCTTTCAGGCCGAGCAGGAGGCCGGCGGCGCCCTATGGGGCGGTCTCGCGGACCCCGTCCAGTTGGCGAAGCGCCCGGGCTTCGGGGCGCACGGCGCCCTGAAGGACTCCTCCTCCACCGATATCGTGGTCCACGCCGGCGCGGCTCTGTCGACCTTCTACCAGTGCGGGGAGGGCTATCGTCTGGACCCGGTCACCCTTCAGACCCTCGGTGTCGAGGGCTGGACGCCCATCGACGGGATCTCCGCTCACCCCAAGGTGGACGAGCGCACCGGCGAGCTGATGTTCTTCAACTACTCCAAGCACGCCCCCTACATGCATTACGGCCTGGTCGGCCCGGACAACCGCCTGAAGGTCCTGCAGCCCATCGACCTGCCGGGGCCCCGCCTGCCGCACGACATGGCCTTCACCGAGCGGTTCGTGATCCTGAACGACCTGCCGGTCTTCTGGGACGCCGACCTCCTGGGACGCAACATCCACGCTGTGCGCCTGCACGAGGGCCTGCCCAGCCGCTTCGCCATCCTGCCGAGGGAAGGCGGGACGCCCCGCTGGTTCGAGGCGGCGCCCACCTACGTCCTGCACTGGCTGAACGCCTATGAGGACGGCGACGAGGTGGTCCTCGACGGCTACTTTCAGGACGAACCCATGCCTCCGCCCCGGGCCGACGCGCCGCCCGGCTTTGGCCACATCATGGCCTATCTGGATGAGATGAGCTTCCGGCCGCACCTGCACCGCTGGCGGTTCAACCTGCGCGACGGCTCCACCCGCGAGGAGGTGCTCGACCCGCGGATCATGGAGTTCGGCATGATCAACGGCCGTTACGCCGGCCGCCGGCACCGCTACGCCTATTCCACCCTGCCGGAGCCGGGCTGGTTCCTGTTCAACGGCTTCGTGAAGTCCGACCTCGAGACCGGCGCCTCAACCGAGTACCGGCTTCCACCCGGGGTCTTCGCCAGCGAGGCGCCCTTCGCGCCCCGGCGCCATGCAAAGGCGGAGGACGACGGCTACCTGGTCAGCTTCCTGATCGACGAGAACCGGCAGGCCTCGGAATGCGTCCTCCTGGACGCCCGGCGGATCGAGGACGGTCCGGTCTGCCGCATCGCCCTGCCGCACAAGATCTCCAGCGGGACCCACGCCGTCTGGGCCGGCCCCGAGATGATCCCGGGCTTCAGTTCCCGCGCTTCGGCGGCATGGGAATGAAGCGGGAGGTCCGGGCCACATAGGCCTCGTAGCCGGGCTTCTTGCGCCGCATGGAACCCTCGGTCGTCGGAACCCCGCTCCAGCTGGTCAGCAGGAAGGTGAGCAGGATGGGCCCCACGATGGTCAGGGCGCCCGGCAGGCCGGTCTCGGCCGCGACCAGGTAGATGCCCCACCAGGTGCAGGCGTCGCCGAAATAGTTCGGGTGGCGGGTGTAGCGCCACAGGCCGGTGTCGAGGACCTTGCCGGCGTTCGCCGGATCGGCCTTGAAGCGCTCGAGCTGGGCGTCGCCCACCGTCTCGAAGACGAGCCCGATGAGCGCAACGGCCACCCCCGCCCAGGCCAGGGGGCCGAGGGGCGCGGAGGGACCCAGCTGTCCCACCTGGACCGGAAGGCAGACAATGAACTGGAGCAGGGCCTGCAGGGAGAAGACGTAGATCAGGCTCGCCTTGGCGAAGCTCCACCCCTTCTTCTCCTTGGCGTCGGCCATCATGCGCGAATAGCGGCGATCCGGCCCCTCCCGCCGCCAGCGCCGGATGAGGTGGTAGCCCAGTCGCAGGCCCCACGCGGCGCCGAGCAGGGTCAGGACCACAGCGTGCGGTCCCCGATCCGACTGGACAAAGGTCAGGACTGCAAGGAGGGCCATGCCGGCGCCCCACCAGCTGTCGATAAAGCTGGGGTCCTGCTTGGCGACCGCGTACCTCCAGAGACCGAGGAAGACGAGGGCCGAGATCCCCGCATTCACCGCCAGTACGGAAATCATCTCCATCGCCTTGATCCTTCACCGTCGCCAGGGCGGCAGGAGACGGGCGGCCTGCGCCTCTGTCAATCCGCCACGGCCCCCCGGAGCGCCGCAGCCCCCCTCCCGGCAGGGGCGGAGCGGGCCCTGAGCGGCGGCTTCGGCTGAGGCCCGGAAGGGGCTGGGAGGGCGAGAGGGAGCATGGTACCGCGCAGGGGCGCCGATGTCGGGAGAGTTGAGCCATGTCCGGTAATCTCTACAGCCTTCTCGTCGCGGGATTTCCCGCTGACCGGACGCAGCCGGCCTTCATCCAGCCCGCCGCCCCGGATGTCTCCTATGGCGAACTGGAGGTCCTCGCGGCCCGGACGGCGGCGCTCCTTCGGACCCGCGGCTTCCTTCCTGGCGACCGGGTGGCCCTGCAGGTAGAGAAGTCGGAGGAGGCGGTGGTGATCTACCTCGCCAACCTGCGCGTCGGCGCCGTCTTCCTTCCTCTCAACGCCGCCTACACCCCTTCCGAGGTGGACTACTTCCTGAAGGACGCCGAGCCTTCGGTCTTCATCCGGGACGCCCAGGCCCTGGTCCGGGAGGCGGCCGGGTCTTCGCCCGATCCCCGCATCGAGCCGAGAGCGGCGTCGGACCTCGCCTCCATCATCTACACCAGCGGCACCACGGGTCGCTCCAAGGGGGCCATGCTGACCCACGGCGCCCTGGCCGCCAACGCCCTGGCCCTGCACGAGGCCTGGGGCTTCACACCGGATGACGTGTTGCTGCACGCCCTGCCGATCTTCCACGTCCACGGCCTGTTCGTGGCCCTGCACTGCGCCTTTCTCTCCGGCTGTCCGATGGTCTGGCTGAACCGCTTCGACGAGACCGCAGTGCTTGAGGGGCTCACCCGGTCTACGGTGATGATGGGCGTGCCCACCTTCTACAGCCGCCTCCTGGCGCACCCCGGTCTCACCCGGGAGGCCGTCTCCCACATGCGGCTCTTCATCAGCGGCTCCGCCCCCCTGCTCGAGAGCGCCTTCGACGCCTTCGAGACGCGGACCGGTCACCGGATCCTGGAACGCTACGGCATGAGCGAAGCGGTGATCATCACCACCAACCCCCTGAACGGGGAGAGGATCGCCGGTTCGGTCGGATTCGCCCTGCCCGGGGTCGACGTGCGGATCGGCGGCGCAGAGGCCACCGGCGTCATCGAGATTCGCGGGCCCAGCGTCTTCGCCGGCTACTGGCGCATGCCCGAGAAGACCCGCGAGGAATTCACGGTCGACGGCTACTTCATCACTGGAGACGTCGGGCGGCTGGATTCCGACGGCCGGCTGTGGATTTCGGGCCGGGCGAAGGACCTGATCATCTCGGGCGGCTACAACGTCTACCCCAAGGAAATCGAACTGATCCTCGACGAGCAGCCCGGGGTGCGCGAGAGCGCGGTCATCGGCGTCCCCCACCCGGACTTCGGCGAGGGCGTGGTGGCCGTCGTCGAGGGGCAGGGGGAAGAGGCCGAGCTGATCGCCCGTCTTCGGGGCCAGCTCGCGGGCTACAAGACGCCCAAGCGCGTCATCTTCGTGGACGCCCTGCCCCGGAACGCCATGGGCAAGATCCAGAAGGCCCTGCTGAGGCAGACCTACGGGGATCTCTTCGCCTGATCACAAGCCGGTGAGGGCCGGTTGACCCCCGGGCAGGGTTGTGGGCGTATTCGTTACGAAACGTTCACCTTTTGCGGAGGCGCGCCAATGGGTGCGGAGCAACTGGTCCGGATCGTTCAGGTTGTCGGCGGAATCGTCGGCGGTTGCATGGCGTCGCATGTCCTCAGGTCCGCGGATCCCGGCCCCCTTGCGAATGCGGTGCTCGGCGCCCTGGGCGGCGTGGCCGGGGCCAGCCTGGTGAGTTCCGCCTCTCCCGCCCTGGCGACCCTTCCGGGCCTGTCCGGACTTCTCTTCGCCGGGATGCTGGCGGGCGGCCTCTCGGCCGTCCTGGGCGGACTGGCGGTCAGCGCCCTGCGCCGGCGGGCCTGACCCGCGTCCTCAGTCCTTGCCGTAGCTGACCGCCATGCCGGCGCGCACGTCCTGCTGCACGCCGTACTGGGGGAAGGGATAGCGGAAGCCGTTGCGCGCCAGCGCCTTCATCCCCGCCAGGGCCTTGAAGAGGTGTTCCGGCGGCGTCGCCATCAGCATCTCGTCGTCGAGGACCCCGCCGTATCGCCGCTCGGCGAAGCAGGGGATCGACAGGCTGGGCGTCCGGGTCGTCAGGGCCCGGCCCCAGGAGTCGGCGCAGGCGGACTCGCCCACGACGCCCCAGTCGAACTTCTTGTAGCCGGACCACTGGAGGCCGTTGATGAAGTACATCATGGCGCCCGGCGTGGTGTAGAAGAGGGCGATGTCGGGTTCTCCCAGCCGGCCGCTCGCCAGGGGCGAGACCGCGAGAGCCTCGAACTGGCCGTCGGGAACACAGTGCATGGCCGCCTGGTGGGCCGCCGCGCCCGCGTCGTCCTCGAACCAGACTCCCTTCATGTGCCGGCCGGAACGCCAGTCGTCGGTCTTGGCGCCGCCCAGGCCGACCACCGCCCGGCACTGGGCGCCCACCAGGTCCTCGGCCGTGACGCCCACGGTCCAGCCCAGGCGCGAGGCCTGTCCGACCACCTGGTCCAGGGTGTGGACCGCGCTGGGCCGGCGGATGCGCGGGATGGCCTCCATGTCCTCCCGCCGCTCGAACATCTTCATGGCGAAGGGAATGGAGCGCAGGCGCAGGGTCTGCTCCAGGTCTGCGGACAGGGCGGCCCAGTCCGTCGTCTCGTCGGCAGGCGAAATCGCTTCGGTCATGGCGGGGGCTCCTTCCAGAACTCGGCGTCATCCTTGACCGGCGGCCGTCGGATGGGAAGGGGGTCCGGGATTGTCCCGGGATTGTCCGGTGTCGCCGGAACGACATACTCTTGGCTCCGCGAGGGGTCGGGGGGCTCGGCGCCTGACCTTGGAGCCCGTCCATGAAGCTGTTTGCCCTCAGTCTCGCCGTGGCCCTCGCGGTCGCCGCGGGATGGAGCGCTCTAGCCCGGGCAGCGCCGCCGCCTGAGCTTGTCCTGAGCGCCGCCGATCGGGCTGCGCTGTCCGCCGCCCTTGTCCGCGCCGGTCGACCGGCGCCCGGCCGGGATGAGAGCGACGCCTCCATCTGGGAGGCGACGGAGCGTCTTGCCCGCGTCGAACTGGGCCTCCGGCTCCGGCCCGCCGATCTCGATCCCCTCTGGGCGCAAGCCCCGGCGCTTCGCGATCCGGACGCGGAAATGGCCGCGGCCCTCGCGGCCGGCCGGCTGGCGGCGTGGGTCGCGAACCTGTCGCCGGGGACCCCCGCCTACGACGCCCTTGTGGCGGCGCGTCTGCGTTACGCCGGAATTGTCGCCGCCGGGGGCTGGGAGAGGCTTCCGGAGGGCTTGCGGCTTCGCCAGGGCGATGCGGGGGCCGGGGTGCTGGCGCTGCGCCGCCGCCTCGAGGCCGAGGGCGACGCCTCCCCAGGATCAGAGCGGAGCGAGGTCTTTGATGCGGTCCTGAGGCGCACCCTCGCCGCCTGGCAGGCCCGCAATGGCCTTGAGGCGGATGGGGTCCTTGGGCCTCTCACACTGGCCCGACTCAATTTTCCCGCAAGCGAGCGCCTGGCGCGGATCGAGGCCAATCTGGAGCGGTGGCGCTGGCTGCCGCGTTCCCTGCCGCCGGACCGCATAGAGGTCGATACCGGCGGAGCGACCGGTGTCTTCTACCGGTCCGGCCGTCCGGTCCGCACCTTCCGGGTGATCGTCGGGGCCGTCCGCGACCCGACCCCGCTTTTCCTGTCCGAGATCAACGCCGTGGTCCTCAATCCGCCCTGGAATGTCCCTGACCGCATTGCCCGCGAGGAAATCTGGCCTCGCGTCGCCCGGGACCCGGGATATCTTCAGCGCAACGGCTATGTGCAGATCGGGGGGCGGCTGCAGCAGCAGCCCGGTCCGCAGAGCGCTCTCGGCCTGGTCAAGTTCGACCTTGTCAGTCCCTTCGGGGTCTTTCTGCACGATACGCCGGGCCGGGACCTCTTCCGCAGGTCCGAACGCCATCTCAGCCACGGCTGCGTGCGGGTCGAGCAGCCTATGGTCCTGGCCGATCTTCTCCTGGAACCCCAGGGCCGCGGCGGCGCGCGCCTGGCCGCAGACCTTGCCGCGGGCCAGACCCTCAGGGTCGGCCTGGCCCGGCCTGTTCCCCTGGTGGTCGTTCACTGGACGGTCCGCGCCGATCCGGACGGCCGCGCGGGCTTCCTCGACGACGTCTACGGCTGGGACGCGCGCCTGGCGGCGGCTCTGGCGGCTTTGTGATCAGCGGCGCTCTTGTCAGCCTGCCCGCGCCCGGGCAGACAGGCGCCGGGGCGCAGAGGAGACCAGTCCATGATCGGACGCCGCCGCCTGCTGGCCGGAGCCCTGAGCCTCGCCGCCCCCGGCCTGATCGCCAGTGAAGCCCGGGCCGCCGCGCCCCGAAGCCTGTCTCTTCTCAACCTGCACACGGGAGAACGGCTCGCCGCCACCTATTTCGAGGCGGGGCGCTACCTGCCTGACGCCCTGGCGGCCCTCAACCACGTCCTGCGGGATCACCGCACCGGCGAGGCGCACCCCATGGCGCCGGGTCTTCTGGACCTGGTCGCCGGCCTGTCCGGCCAGTTCGGCCGGCCGGACGCGGTTCAGGTGATCTCCGGCTATCGTTCGCCGGCCTCAAACGCCACGCTCAGCGCCCGATCCTCCGGCGTCGCCACGCGCAGCCTGCACATGCAGGGCATGGCCATGGACATCCGGATTCCCGGCGTCCCGCTTGCCCGTCTCCGGGACGCCGCCCTGGCGCTGGGCCGCGGCGGGGTCGGCTTCTATCCCGCCTCCGATTTCGTTCATGTCGACGTCGGCCGGGTTCGGCGCTGGTAGCGCCAGCGGGCCTCAGGCCGGCCGCCAGAAGGGCGCACGGGCCCTGACCGGGTCCAGCAGGGCAGGGTCCGCCTCTTCCAGCGGGTGGCCCAGCGGGAAGGGCGACCGGGGCTCGAGGCCCAGGGCCGCCATCACGCGGTCGTCCCGGTAATAGTGCATCAGCACCAGGGCGTAGACCGCACCCGCGTCCGGCCCGCCGGAGCGGATGAGGCGCGCCTCCAGCTCGACCCGGTCCAGGGCCCCCAGGGTTCCCGGGCCGTCTCCGAGGCTGGCGGCGAGCCGCCTCAGCGCTTCGGCCGCGCCGGCCGCGTGGGCGGCGATCACCGCGAGGATGACCTCGTCGTCTGCGCCGGGAACCCCATGCGCCTCGCTGGCGGGGATCATCGCTCCGGCCAGGGCCTTCAGGTCGGACCGTTCCGCATCCGTCAGGGGGGAGGGGGCGTCGATCGGGCCTCAGTCGAACAGGTTGGCCAGCCGCGACTTGATCGCGTCGGCGATGTAGAGGGCCAGGGCCTGGATGGTCGAGGTCGGGTTCACCCCCGCCGAGGTCACGAAGAGGCTCCCGTCGATGATGAAGAGGTTCTTCACATCGTGGCTCCGGCCCCATTCATTGACGACGGAGGTCGCCGGGTCCCGGCCCATGCGCGCCGTGCCCATCAGGTGCCAGCCGCCGATGGCCAGGGGGGAGTCCGAGGTCACTTCCGTCGCGCCGGCCGCCTTCAGCACCTCGGTGGCGCGCGCGACGGCGAAGTCCAGCATGCGGCGGCTGTTGTCGCTCAGGGTGTAGTCGATCCGCGGCGCCGGTATGCCGTGGGCGTCCTTTAGGACGGGGTCGAGCGTCACCCGGTTGTGCAGTTCCGGCAGGTCCTCGCAGATGGCCACCATGCCGGTGGTCCTCTGGTGCAGCCGGCGGTAGGCGTCGTGGTGCGCCGCGCCGATGGGCAGCCGGCCCCGGTTCATGCCGGACAGGGCGGTCATCACCGGCCCCTGTCCCCGGGAGAACTCAAAGGTGAAGCCGCGCACGAAGCCCCGGCCGTGATCCGTCTCGTAGAACTCCTGGCTCCAGAGCCCATTGGAAGGCCCCCGCCCCCCGTCGAGGGCCTCCTCGAACAGGCCGGCGATGTGGGCGTAGGGGTGGAACATCAGGTTCCGGCCCACCAGGCCGCTGGAGTTGGCGAGGCCGTCCGGGAATCGCTTCGACCTTGAGTTCAGGAGCAGGCGCGGCGTGCCGACGCCGTTACAGGCCAGGATGACCACCTCGGCCCGTAGGAACCGCTCCACGCCCTCGCCGTCGAAGTAGACTACGCCCGTGGCCATGCCCTCGTCATCTGTCGTGATCTCGCGCACCCGGCAGCGGGTCCGCACCTCCACCCCGGCCCGGCGGGCGAGGGGCCAGTAGGTGATGTCGGTGCTGGCCTTGGCGCCCTGGGCGCAGCCGTGCAGGCAGTGGCCCAGGTTGATACAGGGCGCCCGGCCCTCATGCGGCTCCGTCGCCACCGTGCTGTCCGAGGGCCACCAGTGCCAGCCCATGGCGTTGAAGCCCCGGGCTACGGCGGCGCCCGCCCGCCCCAGGGGGATGGGCCGCATCCGCTCGGGCCTGGGCGGGTTGGCCGGGTCGCCCACCAGCCCGGACACCCCCATGATCCGGTCGTTCTGGTCGTAGAAGGGCTCCAGGGTCGCGTAGTCGATGGGCCAGTCCTCGCCCACGCCATCCAGGCTTCGCACCCGGAAGTCCGAGGGGTGAAAGCGGGGGAAGTGCCCGGCGTAGAGCACGGTGCCGCCGCCGCCCCCGTTGAAGTTGGCGCTCTTGATCGGCGCGTTGTCCTCGTGGATCGGGTAGTCGCCGGGGGTCCGTCGGACATTCGGGTTGAAGCTGAATTCGGACATGGCCCGCAGCTCCCAGTCCCGCCCCGTGCTGGGATAGCGGGAGGGGTCGGGCCAGTCTCCCTGTTCCAGGCAGACGATGTGCATCCGCGTGTCGGACAGGCTCCAGGCCGCGGCGGCTCCGGAGGCCCCCGCGCCGATGATCACCACATCGACGGACTCGCCCACTGCGGCCCCGCTGCGGCTCAGGTGTCGTAGCCGGGGCTGAGCCGGTTCAGGCGCCTCAGCAGGCCGGGCCAGGGCAGGGCGCCGCCCACGCCGCGGCGGGTCTGCTCGTGCACCACCTCCTGGGCCGCCTTGGGGGCGATCAGCACCCGGTCGCGACCGGCGGCCAGGGCGTGAATCTGGACCTTGCAGGCCTGCTCAAGGTTGTACATGGCCCGGAAGCAGTCGCCGGCCGTCGCGCCCAGGCCCAGGGTGCCGTGGTTGCGCAGGATCATGAGCGGCTTGTCGCCCAGGTCCGCCACCAGCCGCTCGCGCTCGTCGAGGTTGAGGGCGATGCCCTCATAGTCGTGGTAGGCGATCTTGTTGATCACCGTCAGGGCGAACTGGCTGAGGGGCATCAGGCCCTCTTCCTGCGCCGAGACGGCCACGCCGTACTCGGAATGCAGGTGCATGACGTAGTTGGCGTCCTCGACGGCCATGTGCACGGCCGAGTGGATGGTGAAGCCCGCCGAGTTCACGAAATAGGGCGTCTCCTGCAGGATGTTGCCGTCCACGTCGATGCGGACCAGGGACGAGGCCGTGATCTCGTCCCAGAACAGGCCGTAGGGGTTCAGCAGGAAGTGGTGCTCCGGCCCCGGGATCCGGGCGGAGATGTGGGTGTCGACCAGGTCGTCCCAGCCGTAGAGGGCCACCAGGCGGTAAAGCGCCGCCAGCTCGACCCGCGCCTTCCATTCGCCCTCGGAAACCTGCCCCTTGAGGGACGCGATGTTCAGTCCCGATCCATCGGCCATGGCCGTCCTCCCGCTCCGTTTGAGATGAGGCTAGCGCATGCATACCGGCTGCTCAAGAATCCTTGCGACGGCGTCCTGATGGAATGAACGCGGCTGAAAATGAAGCTTGCGACCTGACCTGTGGGGGCATACCCGGGCTTCAATCAGACCCATCGGACAGGGAGGAACAGGGCATGGGCAGGCTAGACGGCAAGGTGGCGGTGATCACCGGCGGGACCAGCGGCATCGGCGAGGCGACGGTGGAGCTCTTCGTCGCCGAGGGCGCGAATGTGATGATCGTCGGGCGCAACGCCGACAAGGGCGCCGGGATGGTCGACGCCCTGGGCGGAAGCGCCCGCTTCCACCGGGCGGACGTCCGCAGCGAGGCGGAGATCCAGGCGGCGATCGAGGCCGCCGTCCAGGCCTTCGGGGGCCTCGACATCCTGTTCAACAACGCCGGCGGCGGGACCCAGGGCAATGTCACGGACTTCACCGAGGCCCAGTTCGACGACGCCATGCGGCTGCTGCTGTCCAGCACCCTCTACGGCATGAAGCACGCCGCGCCGCACATGATCGCCCGCGGGCGGGGCGCCATCATCAACAATTCCTCGGTGGCGGCCCTCCAGGCCCACCGGGGCGGCTACCTCTATTCCATCGCCAAGGCCGGGGTGACCCAGGCCACCAAGCTGGCGGGCATGGAGCTGGGGCCGAAGGGAATCACGGTGAACTGCATCTCCCCCGGCGGCATCGCCACGCCGATCTTCTTCGGCGGGTCCGAGCGGGCGGTGAAGATGGAAGAGGCCCACGTCGCCGCCTCCATGGCCAAGCTGGAGCGCAACATCGCGAGGGCCACGCCCCTGCTGAAAACCGGCTATCCCCGCGACATCGCGACGGCGGCCCTGTTCCTGGCCAGCGACGACGGCCGCTTCGTCAACTGCCACGACCTGGTGGTCGACGCCGGCATGACCTTCGGCGGGCGTCCGGACTACACGCCCGGGGCCTGATTCACCGGCGCGTCCGGGGCTGCGACAGAAACGGACGCAGCCCCGTCGGCCGTCGAAAAGAGAACATCTTGCGAACCCGGAACAAACCGGGTACCGCTATGGTCATCGGCGATGGCGCCGATGGGCGGCCCCGGGCCGCGGAATCATGGGATAAGGACCCAGGATCATGAC
>JBJTEN010000144.1:0-5224 GCA_046092925.1 Phenylobacterium sp.
TGCGCCGGGTCCCAGGCGATGGGCTCGGGCGCTCTCGGCGGACGCACCTTGGCGGCGGGGGCCTCCGCTGCGGTCGTGGGCGTCGGCTTGGGCTGGTCGCAGGCGGAAAGGGTCAGGAGGCCGGCGAGGGCGATGGCGGCCGGACCAGAAAAGAGGGTCGGGCGGAGGAAAAGGGTCGGGGTCTTCATGTCTGAAACCGTCTCCGGATGGCCGCCCACGGCGGGTCAAGGGCGAGGTGGACGAGGCCGAACAGGGCGGCGAGGTCGAGGAAGTAGAGATAGCGGTAATCACACGCCAGGGCGATGACCAGGAAGCTGCCGGCGAAGGCGAGGGCGCCTGCCTGCAGTCCCGCCATCACCCAGTCCGAGGGCCGACCCCGCAGCACCAGGGCCGCCATCACGCCCAGGGACAGGAGGGCGTAGGTCAGGTGCGACAGGACCGGCGTGTCGAAGAACCAGGTCGCATAGTTGTAGAGCTCGTGGTCCCGCCGGTCCTGGCGGGAGGGCATGCCCAGTTCCTCCAGCACCGCCTCCGGCCCCTGGACCCCCGTCGTTACGGGCAGGCAGGCGAGGATGTCGGGGGTCAGGAAGGCCTGCCGGAAGACCTCCAGCCGGTGGGCCGCGTAGTCCGGGAACTCGGCGGTCGCGACGTGGACCCATGTCCGGGCTACGGCGCCCTCCGGGGTCCGCCAGAGCGCCTCGCCAAGGCCGGGCGCATCGCTGACGGCGTCGACCCGCTCAGGATTGTAGCCCTTGGGCGCCAGCGAGCGCAGGGTGGCGGCCGCCTGTGGGTCCTCGGTCTCAAGGGGGCCGAGAGACGCCCTCGGGTCCCGCGCCGCCACGCCGACCAGGTCGAAGTGCTGAATCACCCTCAGGCCTGCGCCCGCCGCTTGGGGGGAGGTGGAAGGCATGACCACCGACATGGCTAGACTGGCGGCCAGGAAGAGAGCCAGTCCGGCCGTCAGAACCGCAACAGTTGCGCCCAGTCCACGTCGCCAACTGTGCCGGAATCCGGCGGCGAGGCCGAAGGCCAGGGCGGCGGCGCCCAGGGCCAGGACCCCGTTCTGCCGGACGAGAGCGGCCACCACCAGAAGGACGAGCCCGGAAACCCAGGCCGCGAGCCCTGCGCCTCTTAGGGCGCCGCGTTCCGCCGAGATCGCCAGCAGGACCGTCCCCGCGATGGCGGCGTTGGCGAAGAAGACGTCCTTCCAGACCGCTCCCTGGTAGATCAGCACCTGGGGGGAGAGGATCACGAGGGCCAGGACGGGCGCCGCCAGGAGGTACACCCGCCCGGCCAGGCGCGGCAGGGCGGCCAGGGCTCCGAACAGCAGGGCGACGCTGAAGGCCACGAAGAGGGCGGTCCCCGAAAGCAGGCTGTCGAAACGGCCGAGTAGCCAGGACATAAAGGCAGGATTGAAGGATCGCTGCTCGCCCGCGCGCCCCTCGGCCAGCTGGATCACCGAATCGGTGGTCATGTGTCCGGGCAGCCCGGCGGCCAGTACGATGAGAAGCCCGACGGCGAGGGTCCCGGCGTAGAGATTGCGGGCGACGCCGCCGCCGCCCGGGGTTTCAACCTTCCGAAACATCACGTCCTCGCTTCCTGGGCGAACACAGGCTCAGACCTGGGCGGCGGTCCGTGTCCATCAGTCCCCGCCCCGCTCGACAAGCTGCGCCAGGCCCGCCGTCAGGTCCGTGCCCGGTCGGCGGCCCAGAATCGCCTCCAGCCTGGCGGGGTCGCCCGAAGACCTGCGGATGTCCCCCGGCCGGGCCGGAGCATGGGCCACGGGCATCGTCTTCCCCGTCAGCCGCGCCAGCCTGGCGGCCAGGTCGAGGACCGTCGTCTCCCGTCCCGTACAGACATTCAGCACCTCCGCCGCCTCGCCCCGTTCGCGGCTCGCCGCCGACAGCAGGGTCTCCACCACGTCGTCCACGAAGACGAAGTCGCGGGTCTGGCCGCCGTCGCCGAAGATGGTGACCCCCTCCCCAAGCGTCGCCGCCCTGTGGAAGCGGGAGATCACCCCGGAATAGGGCGAGCCCGGGTCCTGGCCGGGTCCGTAGACGTTGAAGAACCTCAGGCCCGTCGACCGCAGCCCCAGGACGGTGGCCGCCGCGGAGGCGTGCAGTTCGCAACCCAGCTTGTCGGCGCCATAGGGCGACAGGGGGCGGGGCCTTGCGTCCTCCCTCAGCGGGGTTTCCGGGTTGTCGCCATAGACGGCCGCGGAGGAGGCGTAGACCAGGGCCGGCCTCTGCTCTCGGGCCGCAGCGGCCTCCAGCACATTGACGAAGCCCCCCAGATTGACCCGGTGCGAGGCCGCCAGGTCCTCGTTGCACCTGGCCACCGAGGCGATGGCGGCCAGGTGGAAGACCGCGTCGGCGCCGGCCATCGCCTCGGCGACCCTGCCGGGATCCGTCACCGAACCCTCCATCAGGCGGGCGCCCCGGTCCAGCCGGCTTGCATCCCCGCTCGACAGGTCGTCCAGCACGGTGACTTCGGCGCCCTCGCGCAACAGCCGGGCGGCCAAGGCGCGGCCGATGAAACCCGCCCCGCCGGTGACCAGCGCGCGCCTCGGCGACTCACCCACCGGGGGGGTCCGGGAACCGGGCCTGCTGGATGGCCAGCCGCCGCACCAGCAGGGTCAGGACGTCATTGGACCGGCGTTCGCGCATGATGGCCGCCACCACCGTCAGGAAGAGGATGAGGGTCGTGGCGTAGGTGACGAGGTCCGCGCCGCGGCCCACACCCACCATCAGGGCCAGCCGGGTCATCCGGTCGGGGTTCCAGACGAAATAGACGCCCGCCGCCGCGAAGGTCATCACCGCCAGCTTCAGCCCCACAAAGGTGAACTTGCGCACGGCGGCCAGGAACAGGACCGATCCGAAGAGGGCCGAGGCGACCAGCGAGACGATCATGACCGCGCCCCGAACAGGATGTCCTCGAGGATCCGGACCGAGTTCGACAGCTTCTGGCCCTTGGCCAGGGAGTACTCGGAATAGGTGATGGTCACCGGATGCTCGCGCCAGTTCAGGCCCAGCCGGGCGATCTGGGACAGGATCTCGGAGGCGTGGGCCATGCGGTCCTGGCGGATGCGGATCCTCCGGGCGGCGTCCCGTGACAGGACCCTCAGGCCGTTGTGCGCGTCGGTCAGCTTCAGCCCGGTGGTGAGCCGCGTGAAGATCACTGCGGCCTTGATCACCAGCCGGCGCAGGGCGGGCATGTTCACCGTCGCGCCCAGGAACCGCGATCCCAGCACGGCGTCCAGGCCCTCGGCCCGGCACCGGGCGACCATTTCCAGCGCCTCGTCGACATTGTGCTGGCCGTCCGCGTCGAAGGTCACGACATGCGCCGCGCCCTGGGACAGGGCGAAGTCGATCCCGGTCTGAAGGGCCGCGCCCTGGCCCCGGTTGACCAGGTGGGTGGCGACGCAGGCGCCGCCGGCCAGGGCCTGGTCGCCCGTGTCATCGGCGGATCCGTCGTCCACCACGACCACCCGGGCGTGCGGGGTCACGCCGCGCACCACCTCGGCGATCATCGGGCCCTCATTGTAGGCCGCGATCACGAACCAGAGCGTCTCGTCCCGGGGCATGGCCTCTTCGTTTCCTGGCGTCGGGTTTCCCCAAGCGGGCGTCCCGCAGTCGCCGTCCCGTCGGGTGTAAGCCGCGCCTCCCGCCGGGGGCAAGGGACTTCACCCCGGTTCGACCAGGGTCTCGAGTCTGTGGGCGGCCTCCCGCACCGCCGCCTGCGACGCCTTCAGGCGCGTCTCAAGGCTGCGCGCGTGGCGGCGCAGGTCCTCGTTGGTGCGGGTGAGGGAAGCGACGTGGTCGCGCATCTCGCCCAGCTGGCCGTCGAGGTTGCCGATCGTCTCGTAGAGCGCGTGGATCCGCCCCTCCAGCTCCGCGACGATCCCACGGGTCTCCTCCAGGGTGCGCTCCAGGAAGGTCGCCCGGCCCTCCGCGTCGGCCAGGGCGGTGCGTGCGGCCATGCGGTCGGCCGAGACCGGCGAGACAAGGTCGCCATAGAGGGCCTTTTCGCCGGCCAGCCAGGCGGCGGCTTGCTCAAGAGGGGTAGGGTCCGGCGCCTCGCCGCGGGCTGCGGCGGAGAGCCAGGCGAGGACTTCCGCCGCCCTCTCTCCCGCCTCGCCCAGGGCGGAAAGGTCGCCCGCGCCGGTGTTGCGCCTCAGCTCAGTGGACAGGAAGGCGTCGATTTTCCGGCCGGCGGCGGCGGTCAGGGCGGGGAGGGGCTCGCCCAGCTGGGCCTCGGCGGCGGCCAGGCCTGGCCGCCAGTCCTCCAGCAGGGCGTCATAGTCGACAAAGGCCCGGGGCAGGTCGCGGCTCATGGCCTCCGCCGCCAGCATGTAGGCGCACCAGACCATCACGGACTTGCGGATGGAGAAGCCGTCGCGGGCCATCAGGGATCCGGCCACCGCCAATGGGCTGCGGACCGGGATGAAGACCCGAAGGGCCAGGCCCTCCGCCTCCAGGACCGGACGCCACAATGCGCCCAGCACCGAGACCCGCGGATCCTTCAGGAGGGGCCGCCGGCGACGCCCGAACTGGCTCCGGAACAAGCTTCGCGCCTCCTCGCGCCAGGCCGCCTCGTCGGCGGGCGCCGGCGCCAGGGCGGCGAAGGGGTCGTCCCAGGCGGTCCCGGCGGCGGCCAGCCGCCGGTCATTGAAGACGGCGATGCGCCAGGGCTCGAAATAGCCGCGGGCGTTGTGGGCGTCGGCGGGCATGACCTCGCGCGGCAGGTCGGCGCCGGCCAGGGCCAGGACATTGGCCAGGGCGCTGGTCCCCGACCGGTGCATGCCCAGCACGAGATAGGCCGTCCTTTGCGGCGGAGAGGCGTCGGCGCTGGGCTTGTCGGTCATGGCGGATCAGTTGATCGTGACCGCCTTCTGTTGCACACAGGCCCGCCACCGAACAGGAATTTCCGCATGGGCCAGGGCGATGCCCCGGAACGCACCCGCCGAGCCCTTGCGGCGGCCTTCGACCCGGTCTTCTATCGAACCGTCTATGACGACGTCGCCCGGGCCGGCGCCGACCCGTTCCTTCACTATGCCGAGACCGGCTGGCGCGAGGGCCGCGACCCGGCGCCCTGGTTCTCCACCTCCGCCTACCTGGAACAGAGGCCGGACGTCGCCGGCCTCGATCCCTTCGCCCATTATCTCCGGCGCGGCTGGCGAGAGGGCGTCGCGCCCTCGCCGTCTCGCCACCGCGAGCGGTTTCTC
>JBJTEN010000145.1:0-5610 GCA_046092925.1 Phenylobacterium sp.
CTGGCCTATTTCCGGCGGGCGGCGGCGGACGGCGCCGTCCGGTGCGAGATCTTTTTCGACCCCCAGACCCATACGGACCGAGGCCTGCCCTTCCGGGTGGCGATTGAGGGACTGCTTTCGGGCATGGCCGTTGCCGAGGCGGAACTCGGCCTGTCCAGCGGTCTGATCCTCTGCTTCCTGCGCCACCTGCCCGAGGAGGCCGCCCTGGAGACGCTTCGGGCCGCAGAGCCCTGGCTGGACAGGCTTCTGGGCGTGGGACTGGATTCCTCGGAGTCCGGCTTTCCGCCGTCGGGCTTCCAGAAGGTCTTCCGGGCGGCGGGAGAGCGGGGCCTGAAGCGTGTCGCCCATGCCGGGGAAGAAGGCCCGCCCGCCTATGTCGCCGAGGCCCTCGATCTCCTGAAGGTGGACCGCATAGACCACGGGAACAGGGCCCTGGAGGACGAGACCCTGACGGCGCGGCTGGTCCGCGAGGGGCGGGTCCTGACCGTCTGCCCCCTTTCGAACCTGAAGCTCTGCGTGACGCCTTCCCTGGAAGCTCACCCCTTGAAGCGGATGCTGCAACTCGGCCTGAAGGCCACAGTGAACTCCGACGACCCGGCCTACTTCGGCGGCTATCTCCTCGACAACTGGGTCCAGACCACACGGGCGGTGGGGCTGGAGCGCGACCATCTCGTCACCCTCGCCCGGAACAGCCTCGAGGGCGCTTTCTGGAGCGAGGCGGAACGAGCGCCCCACCTGGCCCGACTGGAGGCCCTCGCCTCCGGTCAGTGATCGCCCGCCATCATGTCCCGGGTCATGATCCACTTGCCGTCCAGCCAGTCGACGATCTCCCGCGCCGCAGGGTGGTCGATGGCCGCATAACGTCCGCGCAGCCCGTCCTGCACGGCCGGGTCCATCCGGTCACGACCGGTGTCGTTCAAAAGGATCAGGTGTCGACGCACCAGGTCGGAGAGCTCGGGACCCAGCACCTCCTTCCCTGCCGCCGCGAGGGCCGCGCCATAGTCGTAGGCCTCGCCCAGCCGATAGCTCTCGGGCAGGGTCAGGGCGGGCAGAAGGGTCAGTTCCGGCTGGAGCGCCGGATTGATGGCATGGGCGGACAGGTGCGGTCCGATGGCGGCCGGGCGACCGGTGAAGGCCCTGAGATAGAGGAAGGGCGACATCCGCGGGCCGTCGTTGACCGGGTAGTTGTCCCACAGGAAGGGCCGTCGGCGGAGCTGCTCCCGGACCCGTTCGAGGTGGCGGACGCCATAGGCGCGACTGCAAACCTCTTCCCCGGTCCAGAAAATGTCGATCCGCGCGTCGAGAGCCTCGCCCAGCGTCTCAAGGTATCCCTCAGGCCGCACCCCGAACGCCATGTCGAGGGCTGGATCATCCGAATAGTAGGTCGGACACATGACGATCCTCGAGGCGCGCGTCCGCCCGGCGATCCAATGGACGATATCGGCCTGCGCCTCCGCGAGCCCCGGAAGGTCTCCCCGCATGTCGTCGAAGAGGATGCCCAGGTCCTCGACGCCAAGGTCATCGAGGTAGGCCAGCTTGTCCGCCAGGGCGGCCTTGGCTTCGGCGCCGAAGTCCCGCCAGACCTCGAAGGGACTGAGTCCGACGCCGAACCGGACCCCGGCATCGCGGCAGGCGGCGGAAAAAGTTGACAGGGCCTGCAGGTCGGCGTCCGGATGCGCTTCCCGCCACCGACGGCGGAGGAAGGCGTCGGCCTTGGGCGCGTACATGAAGAAACGATAGCCGGCCGTCGCCAGCCTGCGCATGACCCGTTCCCGCGCCGCCCAGTCCCACGGCAGGCCATAGTATCCCTCTATCAGACCCAGTTCCGGCGCCATGGCGATCCCCTGCTCTTCCCGCCCCGTCCCGTCGTGCTATTCAGTGCGCCCCGGTCCTGATGGGACCGGATCGGAGCGGAGAGACATCTTGCACGCAGCGGTCATCGCGGCCACCGGCCTCTTCACCCCCGCCGAGCGGGTCACCAACGCCGAACTGGTGGAGGCCTACAACGCCTTCGTCGAGATTCACAACGCCCGCCATGCGGCGGAGATCGCCGCCGGCGAGGTCGAGGCTCTCGCCCCGTCCTCGGTCGAGTTCATCGAGAAAGCCTCGGGCATCAAGTCCCGTTACGTGATGAACCGGTCCGGGGTGGTCGACCCGGAAGTCATGCACCCCCTGATCCCCGAGCGGCCAAACGAGGAACTGTCGATCATGGCCGAGATCGGCGTGGCGGCGGCGAAAGACGCCATCGCCCGCTGGGGCAAGGACGCCTCGGAGATCGATGCGGTGGTCTGCGCCGCCTCCAACATGCAGCGGGCCTATCCGGCCATGGCCATCGAGATCCAGCAGGCCCTCGGCATCGAGGGCTTCGGCTTCGACATGAACGTCGCCTGCTCCTCGGCGACCTTCGGCATCAAGACCGCCGCCGACTACCTCGCCACCGGCTCGGCCCGTGCCGTGCTGGTGGTCAACCCCGAGATCACCTCGGGCCACCTGAACTTCCGCGACCGGGACAGCCACTTCATCTTCGGCGACGTGGCCACCGCGGTCATCGTCGAGCGCGCCGACCAGGCCAGCGGAGGCTGGGACATCCTGGGCACGCGGCTCAAGACGGTCTTCTCGAACAACATCCGCAACAATTTCGGCTTCCTGAACCGCACGGCGCCTGGCAGCGAGGGCGCCGCGGACAAGCTCTTTGTCCAGGAGGGCCGCAAGGTCTTCCGGGAAGTGGTGCCCATGGTCTCGGAGATGATCGTCACCCACGCCGCCGACCTTGGTATCGACCCCGCCGCCCTGAAACGACTTTGGCTGCACCAGGCCAACATCAACATGAACGACCTGATTGGACGGCGGGTCCTGGGCCGGGAGCCGACCCCCGAGGAAAACGTCATCATCCTCGACGAATTCGCCAATACCTCGTCTGCGGGCTCGATCATCGCCTTCCACCGGGCCCATGAAGACTTTGCGGCGGGGGAGACCGGTCTGATCTGCTCATTTGGCGCGGGCTACTCGGCCGGCACGGTCTTCGTCCGGCGTCGCTAACGCGGGACCTCATCCGGGCGGACAAGGGTCACGGTCATCGGGTTCGGCAGGCGGGCCGCCTTCCAGTCCATCGCCATGCGGATCCGGGAACTGACCGAGGGATGGGTGTAGAACAGTATCTCCTCGAGCCGACCAGGCGTCGCCGCCCGATACTCGATGGTCTTCACTAGGGCGCGCGCCAGCCCGTCGGGCTCATGCGCCTGCTGAAGCGAGAAGCGATCCGCGTCGATCTCCGCCCACCGGGTGAAACTGGCGGAAAGCGGGTTGGCGGCCAGACCCATGATGATGAGCAGGACCCCGATCACGGGATATCCGGCTGGATCGGCCAGCCCCCGGACGTCGCGGGCGCCCAGGAGGTGCGCTGCGAGGGGGAAGAGACGGTCAACGAGAAAGAGTCCCAGGAACGCCAGTGCGGAAAGGAAGATCCAGTTCCGCCAGACATGGCCGAGGACATAGTGCCCGATCTCATGGGCGACGACGGCGCGCACCTCCGCGATATCGGCGTCTTTCTTGAACATCACATCGCTCATGGCGATGCGCGCACTGCCCATCAGGCCCGCGACATTGGCCGTATATCGGTTGGACTGCCGGGAGCCGTCGTAGATAAAGATCCGGTCAGCGGGGACGCCATTGGCCTTCGCCAGGGCCACAACAGCGTCACGCACCGGGCCGGGAGGAGCGGGCTCATAGCGATTGAAGAGCGGATCGATCGCCACTGGCGCCGCCACCATCCCGACCAGGAGGAACAGGCTGACCAGTCCGCCGGACCACGCCCACCAGACCCTCGGGGCTCTCCGGATCAGGGCGTAGACGCCCTCGCCCAGGATGACCGCACCCACCAGACCAATCGCCGACATGAGCAGGGTCTCGCTCAGCCACCCGGATAGGGGCTGGTCGGTCAGGCCATAGGCCTTCTCCCGCGCCCAGTCCGACCAGACGGACCAGGGCAGGTTGAGGATGCTCTCGAGGGCGAAGGCTGCAGCCAGGACCACCAGGGTGATGCGCCCAGCCCCTGCACCGCGGGCCGCAAGCCTGTCGCGCAGCCGCACCAGAAGGCCGGAGCGCAGGATCAGCCACAGGACCGCGACCCCGATGAGAGCCGTCCAGAAGATCAGCCAGTGTCCGCCCTGGGTGTAGGCCTGAGCCCGCCCGTGCGACTCTGCAGGGACGGTGGCGAGATAGGCTGCGGTCGCTGCCGCTGGATCGAATGTCGTCAACGGTCGCTTCCCGATCGTTTGCTAGCGGTCCTTCTCGCGCTCGCCCAAGGCCGCCTGCGCCGCCGCGAGGCGGGCGATGGGCGTGCGGAAGGGCGAGCAGCTCACATAGTCCAGCCCGATCGCCTCGCAGAACTGGATCGAGGACGGGTCACCGCCATGTTCGCCGCAAATGCCCAGCTTGACCCCGGGCCGGGCGGCGCGGCCGCGATCGGCGGCGATGCGGATAAGATCACCGACGCCTTCCTGGTCCAGGCTCACGAAGGGATCCTTCTCGAAGATGCCTTTTTCCAGGTAGGCGGTCAGGAACCGGCCGGAGTCGTCCCGGCTGATCCCGAACGTTGTCTGGGTCAGGTCATTCGTACCGAAGGAAAAGAACTCGGCGGACTCGGCGAGGTCTGCGGCGCGCAGCGCGGCGCGGGGAAGCTCGATCATGGTCCCGACCTGGTACTCCAGGCTCAGCGACCGCTCCGAAAGGACCGCCCTGGCCACCCGGTCGGTAAGGTTGCGCAGGAAGCGCATTTCCTCGCGCTTGGCCACCAGGGGGTGCATGATTTCGAGGATGGGGGCCGAGCGGCCGGCTCCCGCGGTCTCGCAGGCGGCCTCAAAGATGGCCCGGACCTGCATCTCGTAGATCTCGGGATACGAGATCCCCAACCGGCAGCCCCGATGGCCAAGCATGGGATTGGTCTCATGCAGCTCCCGGACCCGCCGCCAGAGCTTGTCGGCGTCCAGGCCCCCGGCTTCAGCGACCTCGCGGACGTCCTCCTCCGACTGGGGAAGGAACTCGTGCAAGGGCGGATCGAGGAGCCGGATGGTCACCGGCAGGCCCTCCATGATGGTGAACAGCTCGACGAAATCCGCCTTCTGCATGGGCAGGATCTTCGCAAGCGCCGCCCGTCGACCAACCTCGTCATCGGCCAGGATCATCTCCCGGACCGCCTGGATCCGCTGCTCGTCAAAGAACATGTGCTCGGTGCGGCAGAGACCGATCCCCTCGGCGCCGAACTGCCGGGCGGTGCGCGCGTCCAGCGGAGTCTCTGCATTGGCCCGGACGCGGAGCCGGCGGAAGCTGTCCGCCCAGCCCATCAGCGTGGCGAAGTCGCCCGTCAATTCGGGCTCGATCATCTGCACCGCGCCCGCCAGGACATCGCCCCGGCTGCCGTCGACGGTGACGACATCCCCCGCCCGGATGGTGCGCCCCCGGACCTGGAAGACCCCCGCCTTTTCGTCGATGCGGATGTCTCCCGCACCCGAAACGCAGGGGCGGCCCATCCCCCGGGCGACCACGGCGGCGTGGCTGGTCATCCCGCCTCGGGCGGTGACGATCCCCCG
Organism: Phenylobacterium sp.; assembly: GCA_046092925.1. Classification (GTDB taxonomy): domain Bacteria; phylum Pseudomonadota; class Alphaproteobacteria; order Caulobacterales; family Caulobacteraceae; genus Phenylobacterium. The sequence goes on from JBJTEN010000145.1 coordinate 5,589, forward strand.
GGCGGCGTGCATGCCGTGGATG
>JBJTEN010000146.1:0-8535 GCA_046092925.1 Phenylobacterium sp.
CCCATGAAGATCTTCGGCGACTCGATTTCCGGCAACTGCCTGAAGGTCAAGTGGACGGCGGATTACCTCAGCCTGGATTATGAGTGGGCCGAAACCAGCGTGCTCACTGGCGAAACAAGGACCACCTCCTTTCTGGAGATGAATCCTGCGGGCCAGGTTCCGGTGGTCATTCTCGATGACGGCCGCCCCCTGGCCCAATCCAACGCCATCATCCTCCACCTCGCCTGGGGGTCAGGATTGATCCCTTCGGATCCTTACAACCGGTCCCGGATGCTGGAGTGGATGTTCTGGGAACAGTATAGCCACGAGCCCTACGTGGCTGTCGCCCGCTTTCAGGTCCGGTATCTGGGCAAGCCGCACGACGCCCTTTCGCCCGACCTTGTCGCCCGGGCGAACGGGGCCCTGGACCGACTGGAGAATGCGCTCACAGACCTGGACTGGCTGGTGGGAGACCGCTTCAGCCTCGCCGACCTTGCGCTCCTTCCCTATACCCGGTTTGCGCCTGAGGCGGGGCTGTCTCTCGGCTCCCGTCCTCATCTGTCGAACTGGATCAAACGATGCGAGGGATATCTCGGCCTTCATGTCCCCGGAGACGCCCCATGAGACGCCCCATGAGACCCGCAAGGCGTCTTGCCGCGGCGCTTATGGCGATCCTCATGTCGGCGCCGGGACAAGCCGCCGCATGGGGCGCGACGGGTCATCGCATGGTCGGCGTCGCCGCCGTCGAAGATCTTCCCGCCGAGCTTCCGGCCTTCGTGCGTAGCCCCTCGGCGGCGCAGGATATCGGTGAACTGTCCCGGGAGCTGGACCGCTCCAAGGGAGCGGGCCGGGCGCACGCTGTCTCCCTCGATCCCGGCCATTTCCTGAACATCTCGGACGACGGGACGCTCGCGCCCGGGCTCAGGTTTGAAGCAATCCCGCCGGATCGCGAGTCTTACGAGACCGCCCTGCGCGCCGCTGGTACGAGCGCCTGGAAGGTGGGGTGGCTGTACCATTCGATCCTTGAGACCCAGCAGCAGTTGACGAAGGACTTCGCCATGTGGCGCGTCGTCCATCATGCGGCCGCGATCGAGCGGAACCCGACACGGCGGGCCTGGTACAGGGCGGATCTTCGCCGCCGTGAAGCCCTTATCCTTCAGACCCTGGGTAGGCTGTCTCACTATGTCGCGGATGGCGCGCAGCCCCTGCATGTCACCACGCATTACAACGGGTGGGCTGCGGCGGATAATCCCGAGGGGTTCACCCGGAACCGTATTCACGCCGTCTTCGAGGGCGAGCTGGTCGCGGCGGGTGTCCGACAGGAAGAGGTCCGCAGGGCCATGCCTCCTCGCACGGATATCCAGGGCGCCCTTGAGACCCATATCTCGGCCTATCTTGCCCGCGCCTGGCGTGAGGTCCCGTCCCTCTATCGGCTGGAGAAGACAGGAGCCCTAAAGCCCGGGGATCCACGGGGCGCCGCCTATGCCAGAGACCTGTTGGGCGCAGGCGCGGGGGCATTGAGGGACCTCGTCACCCTCGCATGGAGATCGTCCTCTCAGTCCCGGGTCGGATGGCCGGAGATGACGGTCGAAGACGCCCTCGCCGGTCGCCACGACCTCTGGGTCTCCCTCTACGGCAAGGACTGATGAGCGCTCCCCAGTTCGGGCTCCCGCCTTCGGAGGGTGTATGGCCGGATCGACCCTCCGTCTTCGGGATCGCCCGGAGAGGCGGACGTATCGCTTTGGTGGACATCGGCGAGCCGGCCGATCGCACCTGGCTGGCGCTTCCGGGCGGCGGGATAGAGCCGGGCGAAGATGACGCCACAGCCCTCGTCCGCGAATTTCGGGAGGAGACGGGTCTTCGGGTCCGGCCGGTCGGCAGTCTGGGGGTGTCCTCGGACCGCGTGATCCTCAATGCGGGCCAGTCCTTCAACGTCCGCGGGCGATTCTTCGAGGTTCGGATTCTGGAGGAGAACCCTGGCTGGCTGACCGAACCTGATCATCGGCTGGTCTGGCGAAGCCCGCTTCAGGCGATCCGGAGCCTGCACAGGGAGTCTCACGCCTGGGCCGTGGCTCAGTGGCTCAGGTCGAGGTCCTGATCGACGATCCTCGTCCCCGAAGTTCGACCGGGGGCAAGGGTGCGGCGCCTGTTGCGCCAGCGGCCCGGGCGTCTTCAACCGCAAAACCGGTTTCCACTTTCGTCAGACGCAGGCTAGGACGCGACGGACGCCGGGGACGCGGAGGCAATCATGAGCGAGGCCAGGCTGATCGATGGACGGGCGGAAGCCGATCTCCTTCGGGCGAGGGTCGCGGCTGAGGTCGCCGAGCTGAAATCCCGCTATGGCGTCACCCCCGGCCTTGCCGTGGTTCTGGTGGGAGAGGACCCCGCTTCGGAGGTCTATGTCCGATCCAAAGGTGAGCAGTCGCGCGCCGCCGGCATGCATTCGGTCACCCACAGACTTCCTTCAGCGACATCACAGGAAGATCTCATCCAGCTGGTGCGGCGGCTCAACGCCGATCCCGCCATCCATGGCATCCTGGTCCAGATGCCCCTGCCGGCAGGACTCGATGAGAAGGCGGTGATTGCGGCTATTGATCCTGACAAGGACGTCGACGGACTGCATGTCGTCAACGCCGGCCGCCTTGCACAGGGCCTCCCGGCCCTGGCGCCCTGCACGCCGGTTGGTTGCATGATCCTGCTCAGGCAAACCCTGGGGGACTCGCTCGCCGGTCTGAGGGCGGTGGTTCTGGGGCGCTCGATCCTGGTCGGCCGGCCGGTCGCCCAGCTGCTTCTTCAGGCGGACTGCACCGTCACCATCGCTCACTCCCGGACACGTGACCTCCCGTCGATCTGCCGGGAGGCGGATATCCTGGTGGCGGCGATCGGCCGGCCCCGGATGATCCCCGGCGACTGGATCCGGTCGGGCGCCACAGTCATTGACGTCGGGATCAACCGGGTGCCCTTTGATGATCCGGCGAAGGCGGCGGAGGGCAGGACCAAGCTGGTCGGAGACGTCGACTTCCGCTCCGCCCGAAAGGTGGCCGGGGCGATCACACCCGTTCCCAACGGGGTCGGGCCCATGACCGTCGCCTGCCTCCTCGCCAACACTGTGACGGCGGCGAAGCGGATCCGGGGGATCTAGCCCGCAGCGGCTGCGGACACGCCGGCGTCGGTGGTCTTCACGATGGTGACGATGGCCTCGGCGACCGCAGCCTGGAAGGCGCTGGCGATCGCGGCGCCCCGGTTCTCGGCCGCCCTCTGGCGGATGGAGAAGGATTGCTCCTGCATCACCTTCTGGTCCTTCAGGCGTGTGACCACGACATGGATGTCGACCTGGATCTCCGGCGCGGCGCGCGCACCGCTGTCATAGTTCGCTTCGAAGCGGGACACGTCCACCCTCAGGCCGAAGACGGGTCGTCCGGGTTCCCCGGCGATCACCAGACGGGCCGGCCCCCGGCTCGCAGCAAAGGCGCCAATGAGGGCCTGGTCGAAGAGGACCGAGGCGGCCTGGGTCCATCGAGCGTTCGCCAGATAGGCCGCCTCGGCGCCCTCGGTGGTGAGAATCCGGTCGCTGGCTGCGGCGGGATGAAAGCCTCCGCCGGCCCGAATCACAACGGCGCGGACCCCGGACGGCGTTGCCTCGACGGTCTCCGATACGGGGATCGCGAACCGGTAGAGCTGGGTCGGCTTGGTCTCCGGTAGGAGGGTGATGCAGCCTGCGAGGGCGAGAGCCGCCAAGCCGGCGGCAAGTCGCAAGAGGTTCCGGGTCAGGGTCACGGGCGGACCTCCTTTTCCTTGCCGGGGCTCTTGGTCAGGAGGCCGCGGGGGTTGGATTCCAGTTCTCGGGAGAGGCGGGTGAGGGAGTCGGCCGCGCCCTGCAGGGCGCTTATGGCCGCCGTGAACTGCGCCAGGCTGTTTGTCGTATACTCGCCTTCCGGGCCATCGACCCGGGCGATCAGGGCGCGAACATCCTTGACGGCGGCCTGGGTCTCGGTGGCGGCCTCGCCGAGGCTTTTCAGGCTCTGGGCGCCCTCGCCCTCCAACACCACCTTGCTGGAGGCGGAGAGGGTGGCGATCTCCTGGGCGGCCTTGTCCAGGCTCTGGAGGGCGGCCTGGGTGTCGGCGACGACCTCTTTGCGTCGGGCGAGCTCCTCGGAAAAGGCCTCGGTGTTCCGCAGCGTCCCCTGGATCGAGGCGATGTTCTGAGGCGTGAGGATGGCGTTGATCCCCTGCAGCGCCTTCACGGTCTCGGTCAGGACGGACTCGCCGCCCGACAGAATGCCGTCCAGTGTGGAGGGGCGGGACGGGATGACCGGCGTCCTTCCAAACGGCGTCTGCTCACGAATGAGGGGATTGGTCCGGGTGCCGGCGCTCACCTGAATGAAGTTGACCCCGGTAATGCCGAGGGGCTCGATCGAGGCGACGGAGTCGATGCGGACGGGAACATCGGTGCTCATCCGGACATGGGCCACCACCTTTTCCGTATTCTGCGGGTAGAGCTCGATGTGGGTGATCTCCCCGACCTTGATCCCGTTGAACCGCACCTCACCGCCTCGGCTCAGCCCGTTCACAGGGCCCTGGAAGACGATGTCGTAATTCTGGAAGTCACGGTTCAGGTTGAACTGGGACAGCCAGATCCCGAAGCTGAGCAAGCCGACGAGGAGCAGCAGCGAGACGAGGCCGACAAGGGCGTAGTTGGCGTCTTTTTCCATCAGGCCGGGCTCCGGATTTTCTGGGCGGCGGCGCGTCCCCGTGGGCCCAGGAAGTACTCCCGGATCCAGGGGTGCGTTGAAGATTCGAGGTCACGGACAGGCGCCGCGGCCACGACATGCGTGTCCGCCAGGACCGCCACCCGTGTGGTGATGGCGTAAAGGGTGTCGAGGTCGTGTGTGATCATGAAGACGGTCAGCCCGAGATTCCCGGACAGCTCGAGAATGAGCTCGTCGAAACCTGCAGCCCCGATCGGATCGAGTCCGGCTGTCGGTTCGTCAAGGAACAGCAGTTCGGGATCGAGCGCCAGGGCGCGCGCCAGACCCGCCCTCTTCCTCATGCCGCCCGAGAGTTCCGAGGGCTTCAGGTTGCAGGCGTCCGGGGGAAGTCCCACCAGCTCGATCCGGATCTCTGCAAGCTCCCGGATTGTGGCCCGGGAGAGGTTCGTATGCTCCAGCAGCGGTGCCTCGACATTCTCGGCCACGGTCAGATTCGAAAACAGGGCGCCCTGCTGGAAGAGCACGCCCCAGCGTCTTTCAATGGCGCCCCAGGGTCGGCCGGCGTCGGCGTGGATGTCGTGGCCAAAAACCCTGACCGTGCCTCCCTCCGGCCGCTTCAGGCCGTTGATGGAGTTCAGCATCACCGACGTTCCGGCCCCTGAGCCTCCGACAACGCCGAGGATCTCTCCCCGCTGGACGGTCAGGTCCAGGTTCTCATGGATCACTCGCGATCCGAACTGGGACCTCAGCCCCACGATTTCGATCGCAGGGGCGTCGTCAGGGGAGGGAGCGGCTTCGGACGCCGTCACAGGTCCAGCTCCATGTAGATGAGGGCGAAGACGGCGTCGATCAGGATGATGGCGAAGATGGCCTGGACGACCGCGGCGGTGACCCGCTGGCCCAGGGACAGCACGTCGCCCTTCACCAGCATGCCCTGCCGGCAGCCGATACCGGCGATGGCGATGGCCATGACGGGCGCCTTGGAGAGTGCGATCCAGAAGTGCGTATCCCCGACGCTTTCCACCAGACGCGTCATGAAGAAGGTTGGCCCCAGCCCCAGCATCGACCAGGTGACGAGGGCTCCCCCCATGAGCCCGGCGACAGTGGCGACGAAGGTCAGCAGGGGGATGGTCAGGAGCAGGGCGGCGACCCGTGGGAAGACCAAAGCCTCGAAGGGATCGACGCCCATGACCCTCATGGCGTCGACCTCCTGGGTCATTCTCATGGAGCCGATCTCGGCGGCGAAGGCCGATGCGGATCGACCGGCAAGCAGTACGGCGGTGATGACGATGCCGAACTCGCGCGTCACCGCGATGCCGATCAACTCCACCGCAAAGACCTCGGCGCCGAACTGCCTGAGGGTGTTCACCCCCAGAAGGCCAACCACGGCGCCGATGAAGAATGTGGTCACGGTGACGATGGGCAGGGCGTCCAGGCCAGCCCGCTCGGCGAGAGAGAAGCAGGGCGCCCACCGGATGCGGCGGGGATCGGACAGCAACCGCCCGGTCACAACCATCAGCCTTCCGGCAAAGGCCAGGGTTCCGTAGGTCTCGTCAACGACACCGGCGACTCCCTTGCCGATGCGCTCAAGAAAGGCGCGGATCGCACTCTTCGGAGGAGTCTTGCGAAGGCGCGACGCGTCCGCCTTGGCCACCATGGCGAGCAGGCGCGAGTGATCCGGATGGGCCTTGACGCGTTCCAGTTCGGGCTGGGGGCCGAGGGCTCTCAGGACGGCCCAGGCGCCCGCCACATCCATCCTCCGGACATCCGTCAGATCCAGGGCCGAGCCGGGGTTGTCCTGGACGGACGCGATGAATGCATCCGCGACCGCCTGCACCGGAGAGCCGCACCAGTCTCCGGCCAACCGGAAAGCGCCCGGTTCTTCGGGGTCGGGCTGGCGGAATGTCGGGGTCACGCTCATCAACCTATCCCGCGATGCGGCCACTCTCAGCTAACCTCGATCGCCGGGTTAGACTAGTCCGGCTCGATCCCTATGCGCAAAGCCGTTGTTCCGTATCAGGGGTTAGGCAAGGCCGATCTCCCGAAGGCGCTGGGACAGGAATTCTCCGGCGGTGATGTCCGGTTCCGGGGGGCGAAGATGACGACAGGAGGGAAGCGGGGCGAGGGACAGGTCGGAGTGAGGGTGAAGAAAGAAGGGCATCGAGTAACGGCTGATGTTCGGGCCCTCAGGGTTCACAACCCTGTGGGTTGTCGCCGGGATCTCGCCGTTTGTCAGGCGCGCCAGCATGTCCCCTGAATCGACGATCAGTTTCCCGGGCTCCGTCTCGACAGCGACCCAGCTTCCATCCTGATCGCGCAACTGGAGGCCAGCGCCCCGGGCGGCGACCAGGATGGTGAGGAAGTTGATGTCCTCATGCGCCGCCGAGCGGACAGCCCCCGGCGGAGCGTCCGACGGGACGGGGGGATAATGCAGGAGCCGAAGGATGGAAGGACCGAACCGCACGCGGGAGTCGAACCAGTCCTCGGGCAGGCCAAGCGAGGGCGCCAGGGCGGACAGAAGCAGCTGTCCTGTCCGGTCCAGCCCCTCGTAGAGCGCCTGGAATGTGTCCTCGAAGCCGGCGGGTGTCGCGGGCCAGACATTGGGGGGAAGGGGTTCCACCAGGAGAGCCTCAGGGGTCGGCTCCCGGCCGATCTGCCAGAATTCCTTCAGGTCGGGGGCATGGCTGTCGCGCGCGTGCTCCGCGCCGAAGGGCGTGTAGCCCCGAAGTCCGCCGGCCAGGGCGCGCTTTTCCGCCTCGGGCTGCTCGAAAAGGGCGGCCGAGAGGGCGTAGGCGCGGTCCAGAAGCTCAACGGGTACGTTGTGATCGGAAAGAATGACGAACCCCCAGCGCCTGAGGCTGGCGTACAGGGAGTCCCGGAATCCGGCGCGTGCGGCTGGGTCGCCGCCGGTGAAATCCGAAAGCCTCAGTTCGGGAACGCTCCCGGTCATGGTCGGTCTCCGCTGATCAGGGCGTCTACCTCTCCGCGTCGCGGAATGGCCGGCTGGGCCCCGGGTCGCGTGGTGGAAAGGGCGGCCGCCGTACAGGCGAAGTCCAGGGCCTCCCCGTCCTTTCGACCTTCCAGCAGGGCCAGCATGAGGGCAGCCGTGAAGACATCTCCCGCCCCGGTGGCGTCGACAACCTGGACCTCGGGCGGTCGGGCCTCGGCCGTCATCCGGCCCTGCCGGAAGAGCCGCGCGCCCCGGGCGCCGAGGGTGATGGCCAGAGCGCCCCGGATGTCGCCCGCCCCGGTCCCGAGGGCCTGGGCCTCGAGCTCGGTCACCACCACCAGGTCCGCCCTCTCAAGGCAAAGGGCGGGGAGGGGAGAAAACGGGGCGAGGTTCAGGGCGATAAACCCCCGCGCGCGCGCCACCGCGGCCTCGACAACTTCCAACGGCGTCTCCAGCTGGCAGAGGAGAGCCTCCGTAATCAGGTCGGGAAGATCGGCGGGCGTCATCCGGGCGTTTGCGCCCGAGGCGACGAGGATCTGGTTTTCGCCGCGCGGATCCACCCCGATCAGGGCCACGCCTGTTGTCTCGCCCTGCAGCCTCACGACGTCCGAAAGGTCGACCCCCTCGGCCGAGAGAAGCGCCAGGGCTTCATCGGCGAAGGAGTCTTGCCCGGTCCGCGCCCATAGCCGCACCCGCGCGCCGAGACGGGCGAGCGCCAAGGCCTGATTGGCCCCCTTTCCTCCGGGATGCCTCTGAAGCTTTGCGCCGATGACGGTCTCTCCGGGCCGGGGCAGGGAGGGGGCGCTGGCCACGATGTCGAGGTTCACGGATCCGAGGACCAGGACGGCGGGGCCACTCATCCGTAGCGCTCCAGGAGGGCTTCTATCCATGCGAAGG
>JBJTEN010000147.1:0-5269 GCA_046092925.1 Phenylobacterium sp.
TCCAGGGACCATGCGTGACCAGGGCCTCGGCCGCGTAATCCGAACAGGTCGGAAGGAACCGGCACTGGCGCCCGATCAGGGGCGAGAGCGTCAGCTTGTAGGCGCGGTGGGCGCCCCTGACGCAGCGTTCGTAAATGCTCATGCCGGCTCGCGGGCTTGCGACTTAGGGCTGTGCCTATCCCGCGGCGTTCGCAGGATCAAGCCGCGCCGGCGGGGCTAGTTCGCGTTCCGGCCTTGCGCACGGCTTCAAGGGCGGCCTCGAAGGCCAGCAGGGTCGAAGCGTGCCGGGCGGGATAGTCCTTGACCGGGGCGAGCATGGCGAGATCCGAAAAACGTCCTTCAGGCGGGGACCCGCCTTCTTTCAGCATAGAGCGGAAGGCCCTTGTCGCCAACTCCAGGTCCGATTCACTGGCGCCGAGGATCGCCGCACCGAGAATGGCGGCCGAAGCCTGGCCAAGGGCGCAGGCCTTCACGTCCTGGGCGAAGCGGTTGATCCGGCCCATGGCGTCGAGGCCGACATCGACCCTCACCCGGCTGCCGCACAGGCGCGAGGTCTTCTCCGCCGAGCCGTCGGGGGCGTCGAGCCGACCCAGGTGCGGCAGGTTGGCCGCCAGGGCCAGGACCTTCGCCGAGTAGACATCGTCGATCATGTGTCTTTCGGCGGCGGGCCGTCCCTGTCCGCCCAGAGTCTCGCGGCGTTCGCCGCCAGGGCCTCGTTCATGAGGCGGAACCCCTCCAGGTGGGCGCTGCGGTGGGCCTTGTAGTGCGCCTTGGCCAGGAAGCCCTGGAAGATCTCGCCGTTGGCGATAATGCAGCCGGTGGGGCTGAGGATGTCGACCTCAATGAACCGAACGGACTTCACCCAGCCGTCAGAGCGGGCGTCGCGCCAGTGGATCTGTTCCAGCGGCACCCATTCCAGCACGACAGGCCGGGCTTCCCGCGGCCTGCGGCCCGGCAGGGCCTCGGTCAGCTCGAGGGGCGCGCCGATGCGGATCTGGCCCTTGGCCTGAGGATAGAGGGGATTCCAGCCGCTCCAGCCGTCGACATTGCTCAGCAGCTCCCAGAGGATTTCCGGCGGAGCCTGCACGCCGATCCGGTGCTCGACCTTCAGGGGCAGGGATCCCCCCGGAGGCTTGGGACCGCGGCCCCTCATGCCGAACATGGTCGGCGTCAGCATCGCCATCACGTTCTCTCCTTCAGTCGCCATGTCGCGCCCGTGGCGCTGTCCATGACCTCGACATTCAAGGCGGCCAGCTCGTCCCGGATCTGGTCGGCGGCGGCCCAGTCCTTGGCCGCCCGGGCCTCCGAGCGGCGGGCCACCAGGTCGTCGATCCGCGCCTTCAGGGCTTCATCCGCCCCGCCTTGGAACCAGGCCTCCGGGTCGCCGAACAGGAAGCCCATCAGCCGGGCGGAGGCCAGCAGCCGGCCCTTGGCCTCGGCCCTGCCAGGGCCGGTCGCCGTTTCCAGGGCGGTGGCCAGGCCGAACAGCTCGGCCATGGCGGCGGGCGTGTTCAGGTCGTCCTCCAGGGCGGCCAGGAAGGCGGGGTCCGGACCCGTATCGGCCGCCTCTACCCCCGCCGACCGGCGAAGGGCGCCGTACAGCCGGTCCAGCGCCTTGACCGACTGGGCGACCAGGTCGCCGGTCCACTCCAGGCGCGCGCGGTAGTGGCCGACCAGCAGGGCCCAGCGCAGGGCCTCGCCCGGGGCGACCTTCACCAGGTCCTTCACCAGGGCCACATTGCCCTGGCTCTTGGCCATCTTCTCCTCACCAAAGGTCAGGAAGCCGTTGTGCATCCAGTACCGGGCATAGGTGCGGTCCGGGTCCCGCCCATGGTCATGAAGGCAGACCCCCTGGGCCCGTTCATTCTCGTGGTGCGGGAAGAGAAGGTCGATTCCGCCTCCGTGGATGTCGATGGGCAGGCCCAGGGACTGCTCGATCATGGCGGTGCATTCGATGTGCCAGCCGGGGCGGCCCGGTCCGAAGGGACTGTCCCACACGGGCTCGCCGGGCTTGGAAGGCTTCCAGAGAACGAAGTCTGCGGGGTGGCGCTTGTAGGGGGCCACCTCGACCCGGGCCCCGGCGATCATCTCGTCCATGGGATGGCCGGACAAGGCGCCGTAGTCCGCGCAGGCCTGGGTGTCGAACAGGACATGCCCCTCGGCGGCGTAGGCCGAGCCGTTCCCCACCAGCCGGCCGATCAGGGCGATGATGGCGTCCATGGTCCGGGTCGCCCTCGGCTGGAAGGTCGGCCGCAGGGCCCCCAGCTCGGCCATGTCGGCGTTGTAGGCGGCCAGGTAGTGTTCGGTGATCACGTCGATGGCGACGCCGTCCTCGGCGGCCCTGCGATTGATCTTATCGTCCACGTCCGTGATGTTCGCGGCGTAGAGCACGGCGTCTTCGCCAAAGGTGCGACGCAACAGTCGGAACAGCACGTCGAACACCACCACCGGCCGATGGTTCCCGATATGCACGTAGTTGTAGACCGTCGGCCCGCAGACATACATCGTCACCCGGGCCGGATCGGCGGGGACGAAGGGCCGCTTGGCGCGGGCCTGGGTGTCGTAGAGCGAAAGCGGCATGGGACGGGCTGGACCTGGCGGAATGCGGCGTGAGGTTGCCCCCGGCGGGGCGGCTCCCGTATACAGTCTGGCCGTCCGGCGGGCCAAGGACTTTGGGGACGCCCCCGACCCGCCGCGCGGCGCGTGAAGGATGATCCCATGGCCGCTCCCGCCGACTCCAACGCCGCCGCCGTGCCTGCAGGCCTCGAACCCCTGCGCCGGCCGACCCGCGAGGAGGCCATGGAGGCCGTCCGCACCCTGATCGCCTGGGCGGGCGACGATCCCCGCCGCGAGGGCGTGATCGACACCCCCAAGCGGGTCATCGACGCCTACCAGGACTGGTTCGAGGGCTACCGCCAGGACCCGGCGAAGGAACTGTCCAAGACCTTCGAGGACGTCCAGGGCTATGACGACATCGTCATGCTGCGAGACATCGAAGTGGAGAGCCACTGCGAGCACCACATGGCGCCCTTCCTTGGCAAGGCCTATGTGGCCTATATGCCGACCAACCGGGTCGTGGGCATCTCCAAGCTGGCCAAGGTGGTGACCATCTTCGCCCGACGTCTCCAGAACCAGGAGACCCTGACCCAGCAGATCGCCAACGCCATCAACGACAGCCTGCGCCCGGCGGGGGTGGCGGTCCTGGTCGACGCCGCCCACCAGTGCATGACCACCCGCGGCCTGCATCACCGGCACGTCTCGACGATCACCACCCAGTTCACCGGGGTCTTCAAGACGGATGATGGGCTGCGTCAGCGCTTCCTGGACTTCGCCAACCGCAGGTAGGAGCCGCCATGACCGCCGACTTCCCCACGGCCCCCTCGGTCGAGGCGCTGGAGACCGGCGACGTTCTGGCCCCCCGCTTCGGCCCCGACGGCCTGATCGCCGCCATCGCCCAGCACGCTGAGACGGGCGAGGTGCTGATGCTCGCCTGGATGAACGCCGAGGCCCTGCGCGCCACCCTGGCCTCCGGCGAGGCCGTCTATTTCAGCCGTTCCCGCCAGGCCCTCTGGAAGAAGGGCGAGACCTCGGGCCAGGTCCAGGTCGTTGAGGAGGTGCGCATCGACTGCGACCAGGACGCGGTCCTCCTGCGGGTCCGGCCGCAGGGCGACGGCGGGGCCTGCCACGTGGGCGCCCGAACCTGCTTCTTCCGCAGCGTGACGGCGGACGGCGCCCGCCTCGCCCCCGTCCCCGGCGCCGGCCCGGACCGCGAAGCCGACTGAGCCGCCTTAGGCCTCCGCGAGCCCCGAGACCCCCTCCGGGCCCGGCGTGAAGGTGAAGGTCTTCAGGACGCGCGTCGTGAAACTGGTGTCCAGGATGGTGGAGACAGCGACCATCTCGGCCTTGCCCACCGTGCGGCCCAGGGTGAGGAGGACGAAGCCCTTGGCCGACTGGTCGGAATAGACCACCTCGCGGTTGGCGTCGGCCATCACCTGGCCCACGGGGACGCCGGTCAGGATATCGCCGACGCTCGGGCTGGTGATGGCGGTCGTGCCGAACTCCACCCCCACCCGGTTTCCGCCGTCGGGCGCGTCGTAGAGCTCATTGGCCCAGAAGGCGTGGCTGTCGCCGGAGACGACGACGGCGTTGGCCCTGGCCCTCTGGATCAGGCTGTAGAGGCGCTGGCGGTCGGCGGGATAGCCGTCCCACATGTCGAGACCATACGGCAGGCCCAGGCTGGCGATGCCGGACATGCGGTCCAGGCGACGGACACCGTCCGGGCCGAGGCCCGCGGCGGCCTCGGCGAACTTTTCCGGGCCCAGGGCGGCGCGCAGATCGGGGACGCCCACCCGCGCCATGACCACCTCGTTTCCGAGGACCTGCCAGGTGCGTCCGGAGCGGACCGAGTTGGCGAGGCCCCGACGCAGCCAGTCCGCCTGGGCCGGTCCCATCATGCGCCGATCCGGGTCGGCCAGGCGTCGCCGGAAGCGGGCGACATCCGGCTTTCCGTCGGGTCCGTTCAGGTCCACGGCATAGTCGAGCTGCTCATCCCGGGCGGTGATGCGGGTCTCGAGCATGAAGAGGGTGGCGAGGTCGCCGAACTCGAAGGCCCGGTTGATGGAGAAGCCGCCGCCGTCCGGCTCCCGGATCGGCATCCACTCATAGTAGGCCTTGATCGCTGCGGCCTTGCGCCGGTTCCAGGATCCCTCGTCCTTCTCGTGGTTCTCGGCGCCGCCCACCCAGGCGTTGTTGGCGGTCTCGTGATCGTCCCAGACGACGATCCACGGGGCCCGGGCGTGGGCGGCCTGGAGCTGGGGATCGGTCTTCACCTGGGCGTGGCGGGTACGATAGTCGAAGAGGGTGACGATCTCGTGGGCCGGGCGAACCAGTCGGTCCAGCCTCTTGCCGGTCTCCGCTCCATAGCCGTCGGCGGCGTATTCGTCGATGTAGTCTCCCAGGTGCAGCACGGCGTCCACCCGGGGCAGGTCCGCGATGGCCTGGTAGGCGTTGAAATAGCCGCCCGGGTAGAGGGCGCAGGAGGCGATGGCCAGGACGGCGTCCTCCACCGGTCCCTCGGGCAGGGTGCGGGTGCGGCCCGTGGGCGAGGTCACGCCGTTCGAGGTGAAGCTGAAGGTGTAGGCCCGGCCGGCGTCCAGACCGCCGACGTCGACCTTGACCGTGAAGTCACGAGCCGCCGAGGTGGTTCCCCGGCCCGACTTCGCCCCGCCCGCCATGCGGTCTACGGGGTTGAGGCTCCATTCATAGGCGA
>JBJTEN010000148.1:0-3751 GCA_046092925.1 Phenylobacterium sp.
CATAGTCCTGGAGGGCGGGGGAAAAATAGCCCATGGCCCGCCAGCGGCTACACCGCCTACTTCGTGGAGTTGACCTATCCCAGCGGCGGCAAGTACCCGCTTAAGTTCACCACCGAGGTCCAGGTCATCCCCGACATCCTGCCCTACCGCTGGAAGGACGCCCGCCCGATCACCGCGCCGGACCGCTAGGGGGAGGCGGCGCCGCCGCTGACCCCCTCAACCGCGGTCAGCCGTCGTAGAAGAGCTTGGGATGCAGTCCGATCACCCGGCGTTCCCGATCGGTGGTCGCCCGGGCGATGGCCTCCGGGGAGAGGGGGTTGCTTTCGGCGGTCGGCAGCAGGCGCTGGGCGATGTCCCGCCGCCCATAGTGGATCTCCAGGAAGAAGCGCCCGTGGTCGCCGTCACGGGTCGGCATGCGGCGGTGCCAGACGTCGGACACGAACAGGCCCGCATCCCCGGCGCGGGTGATCAGCGGCGTGACGCGGACGCCTTCGTAGTCAAGGTCGTCGTCGAGATGCCGGCCGGGCGGCGGCGGCCGGCCCGACAGGTGGCTGCGCGGCAGGACGCCGGTCGGGCCGTCCTCCAGGGCGCAGTCCTGCAGGTAGACGTGCACGCCGATGGCGAAGACGGGATGCGGGATCTCCTCCGGCCAGCGCACCCCGTCAGGCAGGGGAATGTGAGGGCCGGCGTCCACGTGCCAGTTCTGACCGCCATGCGCGCCGGGGTCGCCGGCAGGATTGCGCCAGGCGGTGTTGGCGATCACGTGGCAGTCCTCGCCCAGCAGGGGCTCGATCACCGATAGCAGGCACGGGTTGGCGCAGGTGCGCTGCGCCGCGGCGCAACGGTTGAGCATGGCGTAGCGGAACATGGCCGCGTCGTCCTCCGCCCGGCGGCGGCTGAAGTCCGGCGGGTCGCGTTCGAAGACCTCGCTCACCTCGCGGGCCAGCTCGGCGACCTCCTCGGGCGAAAGGAGTCCCCGGATGATGGTGTAGCCCTCGCTCTCGAGCTGCTCGGTTTCCGGGCTGGCGGGCTCGGTGCGAGCCTCAAGGTAGGGACGACCGCGTCGGATCACTGCAACCCCCTTTCTGAAACGGAGACGGCGGTCTCCCGGCTGGACACCTTGGCGCCCGAAGGCGGCCAAGGCGACCCCCCTCACCCCTCGTCTGCAAACTCATAGACCACTTCGGCGAAGGAATCCGCCGGGAAGGTGTAGAGGATGCGCAGGGGCTCCCCGCCCTCGCTCCAGGCCGCGTGCCAGGTGTTTCCCGGGATGAAGACGGCGTCCCCGGGGGCCAGGGGGCGCCGCTCGCCGGCCAGGTCGATCACCCCGCGCCCGGAGAGGATGTAGTAGGTCTCTGCGTGGTCGTGGCGGTGCAGGCCGGGGCGGGTCGCCAGGGTGGCGCGCACCTCGGCCACGCCCTGGACGAGGCCCCGGGTCGGGGTCCGCTCGCCGCTGAACAGGGTGCGCCAGGTCACAAGGCCCGGCTCCGGTTCCTCCCAGCCCTCCAGCTCGCAGTCCGCCTCGTGGACAAGGGTGGCCTGGACGGACATGGCGCGCGCCTCCGTGGGAAGGGAAGCCTGGGGGCGGGGGGCCGTCAGGCGACGATGCGGACGGTCAGGGTCTCGTAGCCCTTGACGAAGTTGGAGTTCAGCCGCCGCGGCGGCGCCACCGCCTCGATGCGCCGGAAGCGCTTGAGGATCTCCTCCCACACCACCTTCAGCTGCATCTCGGCCAACCGGTTGCCCACGCAGCGGTGGATGCCGAAGCCGAAGGCCACGTGCTGGCGCGGCCGGGTCCGATCGATGACGAAGCGCTCCGCCTCGGGGATGACCGCGTCGTCGCGGTTGCCCGAGACGTACCACATGATGACCTTGTCGCCCTTGCGGATGGTCTTGCCGCCCAGCTCCACGTCGCGGGTGGCGGTGCGGCGCATGTGGGCCACGGGGCTCTGCCAGCGGATGATCTCCGGCACGGCGGAGTCCAGCAGGGAGGGGTCGGCCCGCAGCCGGTCGTAGGCGTCGGGATTGTCCTGGAAGGCCAGGAGGGCGCCGGTGATGGAGTGCCGGGTCGTGTCGCTGCTGGCCACGGTCAGGAGGACCACATTGCTCATGTAGCCGAACATCTGGCTGTCCTTGCGGGTGACCGGGTCGCTGGCCAGCAGGGACAACAGGTCGTCCCCCCGGCCGCCCTTCCGGGCCTCCCAAAGGCCCACGAAGGTCTCGAAATAGGGCCTCAGAGCCGCCTGCCGGTCCTCGTCGGTCCGGAAGACCGCGCCCTCGCCGGTCGGGGCCAGGATGATATCCGAGGCCTCCGGCAGGAGTCGGCGGGCCTCGAAGGGAAAGTCGAACAGGGTCGCCAGCATCTGGCTGGTCAGCTCCACCGAGACCCTGTCGACGAAGTCGAAGGTCTCGCCTACCGGCAGCTTATCCAGGATGGCCGCCGCCCGGCTGCGGATCAGGGGCTCCAGGTCGGCCATGCCCGCCGAGGAGAACATGGGCATGACCACCCGCCGCTGGGCGTCATGGTCCGGCGGGTCGAGGGCGATGAAGCTGGACAGGTCGTGCGGCTGCAGGCCGTCCTGGATGGCGATCCCGCCCCGCTCGGAGGACGAGGAGAAGGCCTCGTGGTTGGAATCCACCGCGACGATGTCGTTGAAGCGGGTCACCGACCAGTAGGGCCCGAACTCGCTGTTCGCGCAGTAGTGGACGGGATCCTCCCGCCGCAGCCGCTCGAACCAGGGCGCCCAGGTGTCGCTGGTGAAGTGGCTGACGTCGGCGACGTGGAACTGGTCGAGCGGCGTGGCCTCGGCCCGCTCCCGGGCGGACTGAATCAGGGCGCTGTCATCTTCGGCCATGGCGGTGCTCCTCCGGATTGCCGGGAGGAAGAGTGCGCGCGCAGGGGCGGGGAGGCAAACGGGAAGTTGGTGTCGGGGCGGTTGAGGCGCCGCAGACCCCCTAGTCGGCTTTCGCCGACAGCTCTCCCTCAGGGGAGCAATGGCGCTGTAATTCCTCCCCCCTGGGGGAGGTGGCCCGCGAATGCGGGACGGAGGGGGACAACGGCCCCGCCGCACGCCCCCTCAGTCGGCTTCGCCGACAGCTCCCCCTCAGGGGAGCAATTGACGCGGTAATTCCTCCCCCCTGGGGGAGGTGGCCCGCGAAGCGGGACGGAGGGGGACAACGGCGCTTCCGCCGTAAGGCGCCTACTCCGCCGCCAGGGCCTCCGGCGCAGGGCGGGATCGGTGGTAGGGCCGATCGCCCAGTATCGTCGCCCGTACCATGACCCGCCGCGCCGGCAGGTAGTCGTTCACCGCATAGTGCTGGGTCACCCGGTTGTCCCAGAAGGCGACGGCGTTCTCGCTCCAGCGCCACCGGACCAGGAATTCCGGCTTCTGGATGTGCTCGAACAGGACGCCGAGGATGGCGTCGCTCTCCTTGCGGCGCGGCCTGAAAAGGGTGGGCGGCCGCCGCAGATAGCGGTAGCGTGGCGTATGATCAGAACCGCCCGCCTGGTGCTTCAGCCCTGGTCAGAGCGCCTTCGGGAGGGCTTCGCGGCTCTGCACGCCGATCCGGAGGTTATGGCCGACCAGGGAGGGCCGATCTCACCGGCCGCAAGCGACGCCAAGTTCGATCGCTACCGCGCGGCCTTCGAGCGCGATGGCGTCTCGCGCTGGGCGGTAGAAGGCGGCCGGGGCCAGTTCGTAGGCTATGTCGGCGTCATGTTTCGGCCGGAGATGGATCATCCGCTGGGTTC
>JBJTEN010000149.1:0-2581 GCA_046092925.1 Phenylobacterium sp.
TCTCCAAGGCCTGGGGCGGCCGGACCGTGATCCGCGACTTCTCCACCCGTATCCAGAAGGGCGACCGGGTCGCGATTGTGGGGCCAAACGGGGCGGGCAAGACCACCCTGGTCCGCATGCTGGTGGGCCAGCTGGAGCCGGATTCCGGCAGCGTGAAGCTGGGAACCGGACTGGAGGTGGCCTACCTGGACCAGAGCCGGGCCGAGCTGAAGCCGGACATGACAATGCGGGACGTCCTCGCCCCGCTGGGTGGCGACCAGATCCTGGTGGGCGGCCAGCCCTGGCACGTGGCGGCCTACGCCAAGTCCTTCCTGTTCACCGAGGCGCAGCTGCGCCAGCCGGTGCGCAGCCTGTCCGGCGGCGAGCGCAACCGTCTCCTGCTGGCGCGGGTCCTGGCCGCTCCGTCCAACCTGCTGGTGCTGGACGAGCCGACCAACGACCTCGACATGGACACGCTGGATCTCCTTGAGGACGCGCTCTCCGAATATGCCGGGACCCTGCTCCTGGTCAGCCACGACCGGGACTTCATCGACCGGCTGGCGACCTCGACCATCGCCCTGAACGGGCGGGGCGACATTGTAGAGACCCCCGGCGGGTGGAAGGACTTCGAAGCCCAGAACCCGGGCTTCCTGGGTCCGCCCGCCCGCACCACGGCAAGTCCGCGCAAGGCCGCGCCGGTCGCCGGCTCGGCGCCTGCAGCGGCGCGGCCGGGAAAGCTGTCCTATCGCGACCAGAGGCGGCTGGAGGCGGCCGAGGCGCTGGTCGCCAGCCTGCCGGAGCAGATCCGGGACCTGGAGTTGCGTCTTTCGGATTCCGGCTTATACCGCCGCGACTCCGGCGCCTTCGAACGCCTGACCGCGGAGCTTGAGGCGGCTCGCTCCCGCCTGGAGACGGCCGAGACCGAGTGGCTGGAACTGGAGGAGCTCAAGGCCAGCCTGGCCTCCGGCGGCTGAACCTCCGGGTTCCTGTGGAGATCGGCCACGAACTGGATTCACTCACGAAATTCGCGTCATCCACCGAACTTCCACAGTTCGCGCACAGCCTGTCCACCACCTCGCCCACGCGCGGCGGATCAGGAGGTCTTGCCGGGCGGGCGGGCCGGTGAGAGCGTGGGGACGTCGAGAGGCGACGCGCGGTGAACGGAAGGGGCGACCCGGACGGCGCCGGGCGGGAGGGCCGGATCGGAGCGGACGGCGGGGGCGACCCTGCGGGAGGCTCAGGATCGCGGTTCCGGGCGCGGCGGAACCCGCGGGGCGACCTGCAGGACCTCAGCCGACCCGCCTCGGGACTCAGATCTCCCAACGGATCTGAAAGAGGGCGGCGGACCGGGCGACCGGTGCGTCGCCCTCTTGCCGTGGGCCCTTCGCAAAAGGGGAGCTTCGCGGTTGCCTTCCCCTGAAAGGCGCCTAGTTTGCCGGGGTCCCTGAAGGATCCCGGAGGCCGCACCATGAAGTTCATCCGGACAATCGCCATCCTGGCCGCTGCGGGCCTGGCATGGGCCTGCTCCCCGCCGAGTGAGACAGCGCAGCCGGGCGGCGAAGCCGGGGTCATACGCTTCGCCACGGACTGGCGGGCCCAGGCCGAGCAGGGCGGCTTCTACCAGGCCCTGGCGACCGGCGAGTATGAGAAGCGCGGTCTCAAGGTCCAGATCGTCCAGGGCGGACCCGGGGTGAACGTCCCCCAGCTTCTGGCGGCGGGCGCCGTGGAGGCCGGGATGGGCTCCAACAGCTTCATCGTCCTCAATCTCGCCAACCAGGGCGCCCCGATCCGCGCCGTAGCCGCCATGATGCAGAAGGATCCTCAGGTCCTGATCGCCCACCCGGACCAGGGCATCGAGCGGATCGAGGACCTCAAGGGACGACCGATCCTGCTATCCGACGCCTCGGTGACGGCCTTCTGGGTCTGGTTGAAGTCGAAATACGGGTTCGAGGACGCCCAGATCCGCAAATACACGTTTAACGCCGCTCCGTTCCTGGCCGACAAGTCAGTGGCCCAGCAGGGCTATCTGACCAGCGAACCCTACACGATCGAAAAGACCGCCGGGCTGAAGCCCAGGGTCTTCCTGCTGGCGGACAACGGCTATCCCTCGTATGCGGCCATGATCCTCTTTCCCCAGTCCCTGATCGACAAGGACCCGGCACGGGTGCGCGCCTTCGTGGAGGCCAGCGCGGCGGGGTGGAAGTCCTATCTGACCGGCGACCCCAAGCCCGGGGACGCCCTGATCCTGAAGGACAACCCGGAGATGACCCAGGACATCCTGGACCAGGCCCGGGAGAAGATGCGCCAGTACGCCCTCGTCGAGGGCGGGGACGCCGCCTCCGGCGGCATCGGGGTGATGACCGACGCCCGCTGGAAGGCCTTCGCCGAGATGGCCATCGCCCAGGGCGTCTATCCGAAGGACCTCGACTATACGAAGGCCTATGCCCTCGATTTTGTCCGGCCCGCCGGGAAGTAGGCGGTGAGCATCGCCGCCGCCCTTGAGGACGTCGAGGTCGACTACCGCCGCCGGGGTCGCGCCCGAGGCCCGATCTCCCTGACCGTGGCGGAGGGCGCAATCATCGCCCTGGTCGGCCCCTCGGGC
>JBJTEN010000150.1:0-7878 GCA_046092925.1 Phenylobacterium sp.
GGCCGTCGCCCCGGTCGTCGCCGCCGGCCAGAATGTCTTCGGAGAGAATCGCGTCCAGGAGGCCGCGCAACGCTGGGCGGGGCGCCGCGAGGGGCTTGAGCTCCGGCTCATCGGGCCCTTGCAGACGAACAAGGCGCAGGAAGCCCTCGCGCTCTTCGACGTGATCGAGACCCTCGACCGCGAGAAACTGGCCCACGCCCTGATCGCGGCGGCGGATCGCACCGGCCGCCTCGCCCGCCTCTATGTCCAGGTCAATACCGGTGAGGAGCCGCAGAAGGCCGGGGTGGCGCCGCTTCAGGCCGACGCCTTCCTGGATCGGGTGCGTGGCGACCTCGGCCTGCCGGTCGAGGGACTGATGTGCATCCCGCCGGCGCATGAGCCCCCGGGGCCGCACTTCGCCCTCCTGGCCAGAATCGCGGCGCGAAACGGTCTGGATCGTCTCTCTATGGGCATGAGCGGCGACTTCGAAACCGCGATCGGCTTCGGCGCCACCAGCGTCCGGGTGGGCTCGGCCCTGTTCGGCGCGCGATCCGCCCTCGGCTAGGGGGCCGCCGTCCCGGGCGTCCGGGCGCCTGCGAGATGGCCGGGGAGGGCGCTCAGCCGCGCACCGCCTCCAGGATGGCCAGGGCGTCGCCGGGACGCGCCTTCGCCAGGAGGTCCAGCATGTCGTTCCGGCCAACGGCCACGCAGCCGGCGGTCGGCGATCCATCGGGCTGGACCAGGTGCAGGAAGATCGCCGATCCCATGGGGCTGACCGGCGGATCGTCGTTGTGCCCGAGAATGACGACCAGGTCGTAGATGTGATCCTCCCGCCACATCTGCTCTGCGCTGGCGGGATAGGGCAGGGTGACCGGGCGATTGTAGGCCGGATCGCCCGGGGCGTCGCACCATCCGTCCCCGGGACTCAGGGCCGCCAGGGGAAGGCGGGTCTGCGGCGCGGGTTCCCGGTCAGGCCTGTAGAGAACCCGCCGGATCGGCCAGATCCCGAGGGGCGAGGCGCCGTCCCCCTCGCGCTTGTCCGCCGCAGGGAGGACGCCTGAGCGACCGAGAACGCAGGGCGCCAGGCGGCCGCCAATGTCCAGAACCCCGTCCGACCTCGCCGTGAAGATCATTCTTCCTCCTGGGCCCGCCCTGATCTGAACGCTTGGCGGAGACCACACTCACGGTGCATGTTCCCGGCCATGGCTCAACCCAAGACCCTTCTCATCATTGATGACAACGACGAGCTGCGCGTCGAGCTCGCGGACCTCCTGGGCGCAGGCGGCGAGTTCACCGTCGTCCAGGCTGCGGACGGCGCTGCCGGGGTGCAGGCGGCTCTGGAGTCCCGGCCCGACCTGATTCTCCTGGACGTCGACCTCCCGGACACCAACGGGCGGGAGGTCTGCCGGGAACTGAGGGCGCGACAGGTGGTCTGCCCCGTCATCATGCTGACGGCCGCCGACGCGGAAGCCGACATGGTCGGGGGGCTGGACGCCGGGGCGAACGACTATGTGACCAAGCCCTTCCGCCTGGCCGTGCTCCAGGCCCGCATCCGGGCGCAGCTGCGCAGCCATGAACACTCCGAGGGCGCGGTCTTCCGCCTGGGGCCCTACGAATTCCGCCCGTCGGCGAAGGTTCTGGTGGACAGCTCCGGCCGCAAGGTCCGCCTGACCGAGAAGGAAACCAACATCCTGAAATACCTCTACCGGGCGGGAGACAAGCCGGTGCCGCGGGACGAACTGCTGGCCGAGGTCTGGGGCTACAACGCCGGGGTCACGACCCATACGCTCGAGACCCACGTCTACCGTCTGCGGCAGAAGATCGAGAGCGACCCCGGGGGCGGGCGCCTGATCCTGACCGAGGGCGGGGGCTATCGCCTGGCGCCCTAGAGGCTGAAGTCCGCGCTGACCGGGGCGTGGTCGCTGGGCCGCTCCCAGCCGCGGACGTCGTCATGCACCCTGGCCCGGGCGCCGCCGGAAAGGGCGGCCGGCCGAAGGCCCGGGGAAATCCAGATGTGGTCCAGGCGCAGGCCCCTGTTCGAGGCCCGGTAGTCCGCCGCCCGATAGCTCCACCAGGAGAACAGCTTCTGGGGGTCCGGGACCGCCTCCCGGACGAGGTCGGTGAAGCCGCCGGCTTCGCGCAGCCGCGCCATGGCGTCTATCTCCACCGGCGTATGGCTGACCACCTTCAGCATCTGCCTGTGGCTCCAGACGTCGAACTCCCCGGGGGCGATGTTGAGATCGCCGGTGATCACCAGGGCGGCCGAGGGATCCCGTCGTCGGGCCTCCGACGTCAGTCGCTCCAGGAAGTCCAGCTTGTGGGCGAACTTGGGGTTTTCCAGCGGGTCCGGAATATCGCCGCCTGCGGGGATGTAGAAGTTCTGCACCTCGATTCCGGCGACCCGCGCCCCCACCGCCCGGGCGTGACCTTCGCGGCAGACCTCCAGGTCCGGCGCATCCTCAAGGGGCAGGCGCGAGATGATGGCGACCCCGTGCGAGCCCTTCTGGCCGCGGATCCGCATGTGCGGATAGCCCGCCGCCTCGAATTCGGCCCGCGGGAACTCGCCGTCCCTGCACTTGATCTCCTGCAGGCAGAGCACGTCCGGCCCCTGCTCCGCCAGGAAGCGCGCCACCTGCTCCGCCCGGAGCCGGACCGAGTTGACGTTCCAGGTGGCGAGTCGAAGCTGCATCGGAAATCCCGAAACTGGACAGAAAAGAAACGCCCGGAGGCGCGAGCCGTCCGGGCGGAGTTTACGCTTTCTCGCCATCGTCGGAAGGGGATGAATACCGACGCCGGCAGGTCCGGCGCGGCCGGACCCCTGCGTTGCATTGGGGCAGCACGACCAGTAATTGTCAAGTCAAGACGCTTTTAAACTTGAAAGTGACAAATTCACTACAGTTTCCCCCGTCCGGGCGCCGGCGGACGAGGGTCCTTGAGGACAAAGAGGCTGGCGGGGAGCCCAGTCACCGGCCGGAAGTCTTCGAGTTCGACCCGTGTGGACCGACCCTGAGCGTCGGTGACCGTCCAGCCCGCCAGACTGATGGGGGCCTCCGAGAAGGCCAGAACAATCCGACCGTCCTTCGGACGGCGCACATCCTGGGCCGTGATTTCGAAACCGCCGCGGGTCCGGCGCACCCCGGTCACGCGGGCGTCGCCGTCCAGCCGGATGCGCCGGGACAGGAACAGGGACAGGGGGGTGGCGGCGAGGGGATAGCGCTCGAAGGTCTTGAGGCGCGGGTCCGCCACGGAGACGTGGGCGCCGTCGGCCACGACGAGCAGGGAGGACGGCGGATCATAGGCGAAGCGCGCCCGCCCGGGCCGCCGGAGAAACACCTCCCCGCGGCTCGTTCGCCCCCTCGGGTCGGTCTGGACGAAGTCGCCCCGGGCCTCCGCGAGGCCCTCAAGCCAGGCCGCCGCTCTGGCGGCGAGACGCCGCTCCTCGGCGCCGAGCGGCGCAGCGGTCGCCGCTGCGGGAAGGGCGGCGAGGGTCAGGCCCGCCAGGGCGGTGCGACGCGTCAGCATGGAGAACCTCCGGCCGCCGAAATGGTCCCATGGTCGCCGCCGGTCAATGCCCGGGCGGCGGATGATCTCTCGCCGCAAGGGCGCATCAAGGCGGGGGCGGCGCCAGGATCTCGCGTTTTCCGGCGTGGTTGGCGGGGCTGACCACCCCTTCCCTCTCCATGCGTTCGATCAGGGAGGCGGCGCGATTGTAGCCGATCTGGAGTCGCCGCTGGACATAGGAGGTCGAGGCCTTCCCGTCGCGCGTCACCACCGCCACGGCGCGGTCGTAGAGATCATCCCCTGAACCGCCTTCGCCGCCGCCGAAGTCGCCCTCGCCGTCCTCGTCGTCGCCCCCGGCGGTCACCTCCTCCAGATACTGGGGCTGGCCCTGGTCGCGCAGGAAGCGCGCCACAGCCTCGACCTCGCCGTCAGAGACAAAGGGTCCGTGCAGGCGCGTAATGCGCCCGCCGCCGGCCATGTAGAGCATGTCGCCCTGGCCCAGAAGCTGCTCGGCGCCCTGCTCTCCGAGGATGGTGCGCGAGTCGATGCGCGAAGTGACCTGGAAGGAGATCCGGGTCGGGAAGTTGGCCTTGATGGTGCCCGTGATGACGTCCACGGAGGGCCTCTGAGTGGCCATGACCAGGTGGATTCCCGCCGCCCGCGCCATCTGCGCGAGGCGCTGGACGGCCCCTTCCACGTCCTTTCCCGCCACCATCATCAGGTCGGCGACCTCGTCGATCACCACCACCAGATAAGGCATGGGTCGGGGGTCGATCCGCTCGCTTTCATAGACCGGCCGGCCCTGGTCATCGAACCCGGTCTGCACGGTCCGCTCGAAGTGCTCGCCCCGGGCGGCCGCCTCCTGGGCGCGTTCATTGTACGAGGCCACGTTCCGGACGCCGATCTTCGACATCAGGCGGTAGCGGTCCTCCATCTCCCGCACCGTCCACTTGAGGGCGACGATGGCCTTCTTCGGGTCCGTGACCACCGGAGCGAGAAGGTGGGGGATTCCGTCGTAGACGCTGAGCTCCAGCATCTTGGGATCGATCATGATGAACCGGCACGCCTCCGGCGGCAGGCGGTAGAGGATCGACAGGATCATGGCGTTGACCCCCACCGACTTGCCCGAGCCGGTGGTGCCCGCGATCAGCAGGTGCGGCATCTTCGCCAGGTCGGCGATGTAGGGCTCGCCGCCGATATTCTCCCCGAGGGCCATGGGCAGGGCGTGGCCAGTCTTCTCGTACTCCGGGCTGGAGAGGAGGTCGCGAAGATAGACGGTCTCCCGCCGGGCGTTGGGCAGCTCTATGCCGATGGCGTTCCGTCCCGGGACGACCGCCACCCGGCAGGCGGCTACGGACATGGAACGTGCGATGTCGTCGGACAGGGCCACCACGCGAGCGGACTTCACACCCGGCGCCGGAACCAGCTCGTAGAGCGTCACGACCGGCCCGGGGCGGATCTGGTCGATCTGCCCGCGCACCCCGAACTCCGCCAGTACGCCTTCGAGGAGCTGGGCGTTCTGTCTCAGCGCGGCTTCGTCAAACTGCGCCGCCCTCGGGCCCGAGCGGGCGAGCATGGACAGTTCTGGAAGGGCGAACCCCTCCCCCCGGGCGAAGTCGAGAACGCCCTGCGCCTCGCGGGATTCGCGCCGGGAATCGCGGGCGCCCTTGGGGGGACGGATCGCGGGCGCCGCCGTCGCTTCAGGCTCGGGAGGCGGGCCTTCCGGAGCCGCCGCCTCCGGGGCCACCCTGGACTTGCGCGCCCTGGACGGCCCGGGCGCCGCCGCGGCCTCCGCCTCGGTGAGGAAAGGAGAGCGCACGGCCCCGGCCAGGCCCGGACCCCGAAGCCGCGCCGCCAGCGCCGTGGCGAGACCGGCCAGGTCCAGTCGCGGAAGACCAAGGGCGTAGACCAGACCCCAGGTTCCAAGAGCGCCCAGGACCGCAGCGGTCAGGCCGCGTCCGAAGGGGAGGCCGAACTCCGCCAGGGCGGCCCCGCCGAGTCCGATCAGCCCATCCCCCGTCAGCCCTCCGAGCCCCCTGGCGAGGGGCCAGCCGGCCGGGGCGGGAAACCAGGCCAGCAGGGCGGAGAGGCCGACCAGGGCCGCACCGCCGCAGACCGCGCGCAGGCGGAGAGTCCCTCGCCCCGCCTCCGGATGCGGGCCGGCCAGCCGGGAGAGACCGAGGACCAGGAGCAAGAGGGCGGCGCCGGCGCCCGCAACGCCGAGGGTCTGGATGACCAGGTCCGCCAGGACCGCGCCGGGGGCTCCGAGCAGATTTCCGGTCGCTGCCGAGGCGGAGGCGTTGAAGCTGGGGTCGCCGACGTTCCAGGTCGCCAGGGCGACCGCCACCCAGACGCCGGCCCCGGCCGCCAGCCCACCGCGGGCGCGGGCCGAGAGGGGATGCGCCCAGACCCCGCCTGCGATCTCCAGACCTCTCTCCAGACCCTTCTTCCGCGCCGCCCGCGCCATGCCGCACCGCCTCTCCGAACCGGGCGACGACCTTGCCTGAAAGAGGGTTAAGAGGCGTTTACTTCGCGGGGTCGCCGCCAGTCGCGCCCCATCTGACTTCAGAGGGTTCCCTCAGCAGGGATCAGGCTCTAGGAAAAGGGACATGTGGTCCATGCCCCGAAATCTCAGGAAGATCGCCGCTCTCGTGATCGTCCTGATGGCCCTGGCCGGCTTCATCTCCGGTGTTCTGGGAGCCCGGGATGTCGCCTACCTCCCCGGCGAGGCGCCCGTCGCCGCCACCACTGCGCCGGCGGTCACGGCGCCCGAGGTGACGCCGCTTCCCACGGATCTCCCGCCCCCGCCGGTCGAAGAGCCCGAGCCGGAGCCCGAGGCGCCGCCGCCTCCGGAAAGACCCCCGTCTCCTCCCGAAGACCAGCCCCTGCCCTCGGCCGCCCGGCCGCCCGCCAGTCCGGAAGCGGTCGGAGACCTGATCGAGGGCGCAGACGCGGCGACCACCCAGCCCCCGCCTTACTGAGGCTCCGGCGGGTCGAACCCGGCGCCCCAGTCGAGCCGCCGGGCCAGGCTGAAGGTTGATCGGTCCCGTCGCGACGCCAGGATGTCCGCCGCTGCGCCATCGGACCGGCAGAGTCTCAGCCTGACCCCCGACTTCCCCGATTTCGGAGGGGCGATGACCCGGGATTCGGGCCTCCGGCCTGAACCCGCCGGCCCCCTCTCGAAGGCCAGCCAGAAGAACTTTTCGTCCTCGAAGGACGCCGTCCCGCCCTTGGCGCGTCGGTGGGCGCGGCTGCGGGGAAGCCTCTGGGCGAAGTGGCACCAGTCCGGCGCCCGCAGCGGACACGCAGAGTCATGCGGGCAGGGCCCGATGAGTCGGGCGCCCGCCCGCATGAGCGCCTGCCGGATGTCGAGCCCCCGCCGCCAGGCCTCCGGCGAGCCGGGCTCGACAATCACCAGCGTCTCCCGCGTCGCCCTCCAGAGCCGGTTCACTACGGCGTCCAGGTCCCGGGCCGGGATTTCGGTGAGCGCGTAGGCGGCGAGGACCAGGTCGGCCTCCGGCGGTTCCAGCGCGGGATCGGCCAGGTCGGCCTGTATCCGAACGGCGCCCGCCAGCGGCGAGGGCCCGGCGGCGGCCAGGTCTTCCGCCAGGTCGAGGAAGGCGGCGCTATGGTCCAGGCGGACGACGGAGGTCAGGGAGGGACAGGTCTCCACAGCCGCCCAGCCGCCGCCGCCAGGCCCTGCTCCGGCGTCGAGGAGGCGGGTCGGCGCAAGGTTCGGCCTTAGCGCCAGAACCTCCGCAAGGGCCCTCAGCGTCGCGGCGTAGGTCGCCGGCGTCCGGGCCATGGCGTAGGCCAGGGCGTCGGCCTCCTCCCTGACCAGCACCGCCGAGGTCCGGCCCGCCCGGTACCCCTGGGACATACGTTGCGCCCGACCGGCCAGACCGTCCGGCGCCCGGCCTTCCAGGCGCTGCTGGATGGCCGCCCGGAGCGCCTCTGGAAGGGCGGCGTCCAAGTCCGGGTCAGGCCTGCCGGTTCTTCACGAGGTCGTCCACCACCGCCGGGTCGGCGAGAGTGGTGGTGTCGCCCAGGTTCGACAGGTCGTTCTCGGCGATCTTGCGCAGGATGCGGCGCATGATCTTGCCCGAGCGCGTCTTGGGCAGGCCGGGGGCGAGCTGGACGATGTCGGGCGCCGCAAAGGCCCCGATCTCCCGCCGGACCCAGCCCTTGAGGTCGGCCTGCAGGACGTCGGTGGGGGTGACGTCGGCGTTGAGGGTCACGAAGCAATAGACCCCCTGGCCCTTCAGGTCGTGCGGATCGCCGACCACGGCGGCCACGGCGACGTCCGGGTGGGCGACGTGGGCGATCTCGATCTCCGCCGTCCCCAGCCGGTGGCGGGAGACGTTCAGCACGTCGTCCTCCCGGCCGGTGATCCAGTAG
>JBJTEN010000151.1:0-2852 GCA_046092925.1 Phenylobacterium sp.
GGGCGTCTCGCGCTATTCGACGCCCTTCTTCCTGCACTTCCGGCCGGACTTCGAGGTCCGCACCTTGCCCGGCTGCATTACACCGGAGCGGCCTGACGCCTTCCCCCAACCGATCACCGCCGACGCCTTCCTCCAGCAGAGACTGAGGGAGATCAAGCTGGCCTGACGCCCGTCTGAAGGGCCTCCAGCCCGGCGGCGTCCGACACCGTCACCGACAGGTCCGTCAGCAGGCCGTCGTGGATGGCGTAGATCCAGCCATGGACGCTGAGATCCTGTCCCCGCGCCCAGGCCTCCTGGACGCAGACGACGGAGGCGCCAGTCCGCACCTGACGGATCACGTTGAGCTCGCAGAGCCGGTCCAGGCGCGGGCCGGTCTCGAGAGCCTCAAGTTCGCCCCAGTTCTCGGCATAGGTTTCACGGATCGGGTGAAGCCAGTGGTCGACAAGGCCCCGCCCCTGGCCATCGACCGCCGCCGCGACGCCATGGCAGCCGTAATGACCCACGACCATGACATGGCGCACCTTGAGGACGTCCACAGCGAACTGCAGGACGGACAGGTAGTTGGCGTCCTGCGGTGGGGCGAGGTTGGCGACGTTCCGATGAACGAAGAGTTCTCCGGGGTCCAGCCCGACGATCTCGTTGGCGGGAACCCGGCTGTCGGCGCATCCGATCCAGAGGTACTCCGGACTTTGCTGCCCAGCCAGCCGGCGGAAGAAGCCGGGGTCGACGGAAAGTTTGGCGGCGGCCCACCTGCGATTATTGGCCTTGAGGTCCTCCAGCACTCAGGATTTCGGCGCCCCCGGCTGGTTCCGGGGGTGCGCCGCCTCAAAGGCCGGGTGAGCGACCGCACGCTCGGCGACCGCCTTCAGGGCTGGCCAGCGCGCCATGTCGAGATCGTAGCGGGCCGCCGCGTAGATCTGCGGGATGAGAAGGCAATCGGCTAAGGTGGGCGTCTCGCCATAGGCAAAGCCCTCGCCGTGGCGCCGGACCAGAAGCTCAAGGGCGTCGAAGCCGTCGCTCACCCACCGGGCGGACCAGGCGATCACATCCGGCTGGCCGGCCCCGAGCTTTCTCAGGGCCTTGTGAACCCGGAGGTTGTTCAGCGGATGAATGTCGCAGGCCACGATAGACGCCATGGCGCGAACCCGAGCGCGACCGAGGGGATCAGCGGGCAGCAGCGCGGGCTGGGGATAGATCTCCTCCAGCCATTCCAGGATTGCAAGGCTCTGTGTCAGGAGATCGCCGCCTCCCGTTTCGAGAGCAGGCGCCAGTCCCTGGGGATTCCGGGTCCGGTACGCCTCGCCATGCTGGTCGCCGGCGCCCAGGTCCACAGGAACGGTTTCGAAGTCCAGCCCCTTCAGGGCGAGGCCGATCCGCACGCGGTAGGGCGCAGTGGCCGCCCAGAAGCTGTAGAGGGTCAGGTCCACGGAAGTCACTCCAGCCGGAAGGCCAGGACGCCTACGCCCTCGACCTCGCCTTCCACCCGGTCGCCCTGTTGCAGGGGCCCGACTCCCTCCGGGGTCCCGGTGAAGATCAGGTCGCCGGCCTTCAGCATCCAGAGGCGGGAGGCCTCGGAAATGATCTCCGCCACCGACCAGATCATGTCGGAGATATAAGCGTTCTGGCGGAACTCACCGTTCACGGACAGGTGGATGCGGCCCTGGGGGGGCGCCCCCGACCAGGGTCGGATCGCCGAGACCGGCCCGGATGCATCAAATCCTTTTGAGGCCTCCCAGGGCTGCCCCTTGTCCTTCGCAAGATTCTGGAGATCGCGGCGGGTCAGGTCGACCCCGACGGCATATCCGAAGACGGCGTCGAGGGCGCGTTCGGGCGGTATGTCCGATCCGCCCGCCCCGAGGGCGATCACCAGTTCGATCTCATGGTGAAGGTTCTGCGTCGCTGAGGGAAAGGGAACCTGCCCCCCGGGTGGAACAAGGGCGTCGGCCGGCTTGGAAAAGAAGAAGGGCGGGTCGCGGTCATCACCGCCCATCTCCCGCCGGTGCGCGGCGTAATTGCGTCCGACGCAAAGTACCCTGCGCACGGGAAAGACGATGTCAGACCCCGTAATCGGGATCAGGACAGGGAGCGGGACGGGATGTGCAAGTCGGTTCATGGTGCTGGCTTACGCCTGCCCGCCGGAGAGGAAAACCCTGCGAGCGCGACGGATTGACACCTGGCGGGCGCTGCGGCCTAGGTCTCACGCCCCGGCTAGGAGCGCGCGATGACCGATAATTCCCCCAAGGGGCCCTTGTCAGACCTGAAGGTCGTGGAAATGGGCACCCTGATCGCCGGACCCTTCTGCGGCCAGGTGCTTGGCGACTTCGGCGCCGACGTGTTCAAGATCGAGGACCCCGGCAAGGGCGATCCCATGCGCCAGTGGGGCCGATCCCTGCCCAAGGGCCTGTCGCCCTGGTGGCCGGTGATCGGGCGCAACAAGCGCTCGGTCGCCCTGGACCTGCGCCAGCCCGAAGGCCGCGAACTGGCCCTGGCCCTGATCGACCAGGCCGACGTCCTGATCGAGAACTTCCGCCCCGGCGCCATGGAGAAATGGGGCATGGGCTACGAAGTCCTGGCCGCCCGCAATCCCCGGCTGGTCATGGCCCGGGTGTCGGGCTTCGGCCAGACCGGCCCCTATTCGCAGAGGGCCGGCTACGGCCTGATCGGCGAGGCCATGGGCGGCCTGCGGTACGTGACCGGCGAGCCCGACCGGGCGCCGGCCCGGGCGGGGATCTCCATCGGCGACAGCCTCACCGCCCTGCACGCCGTGATCGGCGTCATGATGGCCCTGCACCACCGCGAGCGCACCGGACGCGGCCAGATGATCGACGCGGCCCTCTACGAGAGCGTCCTGT
>JBJTEN010000152.1:0-2861 GCA_046092925.1 Phenylobacterium sp.
GGCGAGAAGAATGTGCCTGTCGGTCCGAAGACCACGGGTTGCGATGCGCATGTTGTGCCTTCCCCATTCATCAAGCCGGTCGCGTGTCCCGCGCCGGCGGATGGCCGGGACCTGAATCTGTTGCGGCCGGCGTCTGCAAGCTCGGGCGGCCCGCAAGACGGATGTTTGCCGGAGACTGTCACGGAAATGTCGCAGTCCGGGGGGCGCGCAACTCCCTCCGGACGCGGCGCCCTCCTCTCACAGTTCTGAGAAGGCGGCGCGGTAGAAGGCCCATTGACGGTCGCCGAGGGCGGTCAGGACCTGGAAGGGGTCATGGTCGACGCCTGGCAGGACGATCCAGTCGTGGGGGATGCCGAGGCCATCGAGGTAGGCGTGAAAGTCCCGGTTGTTCCCGAAGGTCTCGTCGCGATCGCCGATGACGAGGCGCAGGCGGGAGCGACCCGCGAGGCGAGCGGCGTTCTCCCGGGCGTAGCGGCGGGGGCTGACGGCCTGGAAGCCCGCCTGGGAGCCGCCGTAGACTTCACGCAGGAGCTCTTCGGCCTGCGCCTTGCTCGCGCGGGGGGCGGTGGTCAGGAACTCCTGCATCGGTCCGGCGCCCATCATGGAGACGGTGCGGAACAGCTCCGGATAACGGAAGCCGAACCGGGCCGCGCCGTATCCGCCCATGCTGAACCCGTCGAGGAGCCGGCCCTCCCGCGTCGCCAGGGTGCGCCAGTTGGCGTCGATATAGGACCGCAGCTCATGGACGATGATCGTCTCCATCGGCGCCTTGCCGTTCGACCAGTCGACATACATGCCCATGGACAGGCCATTGACGAAGACCACCAGGAAGGGCGGGGCGAGGCGGTTCCGGATGGCCTGGTCGAATTCGGCGCCAAGTTGCCGGATGCCGGAAACCCCGCCCCCCGACCCGTGCAGCCAGTAGACCACGGGACACCGGCGATCCGGATCGGCCGCATAGTCGGGCGGGACGTAGATGTGGAAACTGACCGGGCCGCCCCGCGCCTCGCTTCCGAAGGTGTGGAAGGAGACGCCTGGCCCCTTTGCGGCGGCGGTCACCCACTCGAGATCGGGTGCAGTCCGAAGAGATGGCGACCGCGCGATGGCGCCTGAGGCGGCGGCCAGGCCTGACAGGCCGGCGCCCAGGGCGAGCATGTGTTGTCGTCGGTTCACGGGTAGGGTCCTCCAGGATGACGCCCCCGACCTTAAACCCGGTCTTCGTCGGATTCCGTCGATTGGCCCTGCCCGCAGCCGCTTGACTTCCCCCGGGGCGGTCCCCTCCCCTGCTCGCCAGACTTCAGACCCCGGGAGGAACCGCATGCTGCTCGTGGACATCAAGGACCAGGTCGCCCTTGTCACCCTGAACCGGCCCGAGGCCATGAACGCCCTCAGCCGCGCCCTGCGCGCCGAGCTTCATGAGACGCTGAAGCGGCTGGACGCGGACCCGGCGGTGAAGGTGATCGTCCTGACCGGCGCCGGGGAGCGGGCCTTCACGGCGGGGCTGGACCTGAAGGAGCTGGGCAGCGACCCGAACGGACTGCGGGCGGCCAACGCCACCGAGCCCTCGGAGAACCCGGCCTGGGCGGTGATCGCCTGCCGCAAGCCGGTGATCGGCGCCATCAACGGGGTGGCCATCACCGGCGGCTTCGAGGTGGCCCTGGCCTGCGACGTGCTGATCGCCTCCACCCACGCCCGGTTCGCCGACACCCACGCCCGGGTGGGCATCACGCCGGGATGGGGCCTGTCGCAGAAGCTGTCGCGGCTGATCGGACCCTACCGGGCCAAGGAACTGAGCCTGTCGGGCAACTTCCTGGATGCGCGCACCGCCGAGGCCTGGGGCCTGGTCAACCGCGTGGTGGCGCCGGAGGACCTGGTGCCCACCGCGCTCAAGCTGGCCGCCGACATGGCGACCATCGATGAGGACATGCTCATCACCTACAAGGCGATGATCGACGACGGCTACGAGACCACCCTGCGACAGGGCCTGGAGCTGGAGCAGTCCCGCTCGACGGCGCACAACCGGCATGTGACCCCCGAGGCTGTCGAAGCCCGAAGGGCGGGCATTCAGGCGCGCGGCCGGACGCAGTAGGCGCGGCGCGGTCCGCCGATTGAGCGCAGAGCGATATCGTGCTATCATCTTTCGTCAGGAGGACCCACAGATGGCCGACATCCTGATCCGGAAGGTCGATAAAGCGACCAAAGAACTCCTGCGCCTGCGCGCCGAACGTAGGGGCAAGAGTCTTGAGGCGGATCTGCGCGAAACGCTCGACAGGCTGGCGCGGGAAGAGGCCGAGTCTCCTGACGATGCTGAGCCTTTTGGCGACTGGCTTATGGCGATCTCCCGGCCCGGGTTCGACCTCGACGACGCCCTGGACCTGATCCGGTCCGCTCCCGTTCGCACAGCGCCTCTGGAATGATCCTCCTCGATACGAACGTGATCTCCGAGGCGTTGAGACCGGCGCCATCGCAGGCGGTGGTCAGGTGGCTGAACGCCAACCAGGCCAATGCGGCGATCTCGAGCCTCACGATCTTCGAGCTGAAGGCCAGAGCCGGCCTGCTTGAGGCGGGTCGACGCCGAGACGCCCTGGAGAACGCCATCGCCCGCGCCATTCGACGCTTCGGGACTCGCGTCTACGCCTTTGACGCCTCGGCGGCCCAGGCGGCGGCCCGACTGCTTTCCCTCGCAAGAACCCAGGGGCTGGGCCTACACCAGATCCCCACCAAGCTCGCGGACCTCCAAATCGCGGGCGTGGCGCTTGCCTACGGCCTTGAGCTGGCGACCCGAAATGTCGGCGACTTCCAGGGGCTTGGGATCACGCTCCTCAATCCCTGGGAGGTCTGAGCCCCATCGCCGTCCGGGA
>JBJTEN010000153.1:0-14114 GCA_046092925.1 Phenylobacterium sp.
GGACACGCCCGTGCGGCGTGACACGGCGGGCCTCGTCACCTTGCGGATCTTCGACAGCCTGAAGCCCGTGATCGGGGCCATCAACGGCGCCGCCGTCGGCGTGGGCGTGACCATGATCCTGCCCATGGACGTCCGGATCGCCTCCACCGAGGCCCGGTTCGGCCTGGTGTTCAACCGGCGGGGCATCATCATGGAAGGCGCTTCGTCCTTTTTCCTCCCGCGCCTGGTGGGCATGCCGGCCACCCTGGACTGGATCTATTCGGGACGCGTCTTCCCCGCGTCCGAAGCCCTCGAGAAGGGCCTCGTCTCCAGCCTGCACCCGCCTGAGAGCCTGATGGACGCCGCCCGCGCCCTGGCGCACGAGTATGCGGACCACACAGCGCCGGTCTCGAGCGCCCTGACTCGCCAGCTTTGCTGGCGGATGCTGGGGGTCAGCCATCCCATGGAGGCGCACCGGGCCGAAAGCCGCGCCCTCATGGCGCGGGGCGGCTCGGACGACGCGGTCGAGGGGGTGAAGAGCTTCTTCGAGAAGCGTCCCGCCAACTTCACCGACCGGGTGTCCAGCCTTCCCGACGTCTTCCCGGACTGGGTCGACCCGGAGTTCTGATCACTCAAAGCCGGGACCGGCCGTGGTGCGGATGTTGAGCTGTCCCGCCAGGCCCGCCCGGCGGTGGTGGTCGATCTTTCCCATGTCCTCGGACATGGCCATCTCGCGGAAGGCGGCGAGCGAAGGGTATTCGGCCAGGGCGACCGCGTCCCAGAGATCCTCGACCTCGCCGATCATCAGGCTTGTGACCCGGCCGGACTAGCGGATGCGACCACCGCGGGCCTCGACCAGCTTGCGCACGCCCTCGCCATAGAGGGCGTAGGCCTCGGCGCCGGTGAGGTGGGCGTTGGAGCCGTCCTCGTACTCGGCCTTCGGCTTGAACTTCAGCAGGTTGACCATGACGAAGGGTCCGTCCTCCTCAGCGGAGAAGAAGGCCATGGCCTGTTCGGGGGGCGGATAGATGGCGTTGACGACCTTCATGTGAGGCTCCGGAGTGGGATCAGCGGGTGCGCCGGACCATGTCGTCCAGCAGGTCGGCGATGGCGGCGGGGCTGTCTTCCTGGAGGAAGTGGCCGCCGGGCAGGATCACATGGGCCTCGTTTCGGGCGCCGGGCACGCGGGCCTTGAAGGCCGCCTCGCCGCCGCCGGTCACGGGATCGTTGTCGCTGAAGGCGGTGAGGAAGGGCCTCTTGAAGGCCTCCAGCACCTTCCAGGCGGCCTGGTTCTCGGCCACCGAGCCATGCTCCGGGGTGATGGGAACCAGGGCCGGGAACTGGCGGGCGCCTTCCTTGAAGCTCTCGTCCGGGAACGGGGCGTCGTAGGCGGCGATCTCGGCCGGCGTCAGCTCGCGGGTCGTCCCCATGTTGAGGATACCGCCGATCGGCATGACCGGGATGGTCTGGGACATGTGCAGCCAGGCGTCAAAGCCCGGGCTGGAGCCGCCGCCTACGGGAAGGCCGGTATTGCCGGCGATGACCCCCGCGAACCGTTCCGGGAAGGCGGCGACGAGGCGCAGACCGATCAGGCCGCCCCAGTCCTGGCAGAACAGCACCACGCCCCGCAGGTCGAGCCCGGTGAACCACTGGGACGCCCAGTCCACGTGCCGCTCATAGGTATAGTCCGCCCGCGACGCCAGCTTGTCGGACCGGCCGAAGCCGATCAGGTCGGGCGCCAGCACCCTGTGTCCACGTTCGACGAGGCGCGGGATGATGTGGCGGTAGAGGTAGGACCAGGAGGGCTCGCCGTGCATCAGCAGGACGGGCGCGCCGTCGCGGGGCCCCTCGTCGACATAGGCCATGCGAAGGGAGACGCCATCCGGCCCCCCGATGTCGGCGTAGTGCGGCGCGAAGGGCCAGTCGGCCAGGCCCTCGAAGCGCTGTTCCGGGGTTCTCAGGACCTTCATTCAGCGCCTCCCAGGGGCTTCGCGCCCGGTTGCAGTTGACACGCCCGGCTTGGCGGGAAACTAATGGCAATAGACGTGCCATTACCAAACGGACCGGTCAAGCGCCGGTGGGCGCGGAGGGGGCGACCTATGTTGAAGCGTGTTTTCCTGGTCCTGCTGGGCCTGGTCGTGCTGGCCCTGTCGACCGCCTGGCTCCTCAGGGGTGAGATCGCCCTCCGGGTCATGACCAGGACCATGGATCGCAACCTCGCCGCCACCCCTTCGGATGGCCTGCCGGACGGACTGCACATCGCCCTGTGCGGCTCCGGCTCGCCCATGCCCGATCCCACCCGGGCGGGACCCTGCACCGCGGTCCTGGCGGGAGATCGGCTGTTCGTCTTCGACGCCGGTTCCGGCTCGGTGAGGAACCTGACCTTCATGGGCATGCCCCCGGCGCGGGTGGAGCGCGTCTTCCTGACCCACTTCCATTCCGACCATATCGATGGCCTGGGCGAGCTGATGCTCCAGCGCTGGGCGGGCGGAGGGACGAAGGCCCCCGTGCCGGTGCACGGTCCTGCCGGGGTCGAGACCGTGGTCGCGGGACTGATGACCGCCTATGGCCCGGACCGGGGCTACCGGATCGCCCACCACGGCGAAGCCGTCGTCCCGCCTTCGGGCTTTGGCGGAGCGGCCCTCCCCTTCCCGGTGGCGGAAGGTCAGGCCCCGGTCTTCCTGATCGACGAACCCGACCTGAAGATCCGAGCCTTCGCCGTCGATCACGCCCCTGCCTCCCCCGCAGTGGGCTATATCATCGAGTACAAGGGACGCCGGGGCGTGATCAGCGGCGACACAGACATCACCGCCAGCGTGGAGCAGGCCGCAAGAGGCGCCGACCTCCTGGTGCACGAAGCTATCTCCCTGAGGCTCGTGGGTCTCCAGAAGGCCGCAGCCGAGCGGGCCGGCCGGGCCAACCTGGTGAAGATCTTCGGCGACATCACGGACTATCACGCAGACCCGGAGGCCATCGCCGCCCTCGCAGAGCGCGCGAAGGTCCGCTACCTGCTGCTGACCCACATCGTCCCGCCCCTGCCCCTCCGCGCGCTGGAGGGGCCCTTCCTGGGCGACAGCCGCAGGATCTACAGCGGCCCCGTGCGGGTCGGCCGGGACGGCGACATGATCAGCCTGCCCGCAGGATCCACCGAGATCCGGCACACCCACCGCCTTCGCTGACCAGGAGCCCCGAATGTCCGAGCCCCTCGCCCTCTCCGGCGCCCCCGGATCGCCCTACACCCGCAAGATGCTGGCGGTGCTGCGCTATCGGCGGATTCCCTATCGCTTCCTGATCGTCTCCAACCCCGCCATCGCCGGCCTGCCCCAGGCCAAGGTGCCGCTGCTCCCGACCTTCTACCTGCCCGGGCCGGACGGCGCCCTTGAGGCGGTCACCGACTCCACGCCCCTGATCCGACGCTTCGAGCGGGAGCACGACGGCCGCAGCCTGGTTCCTTCCCGTCCGGCCCTGGCCTTCCTCGACGCGCTGCTCGAGGACTATGCCGACGAGTGGCTGACAAAGGCCATGTTCCACTATCGCTGGGCCTATGCCGCCGACATCGCCAAGGCCTCGGCCATCCTGCCCTGCTGGCGCGGCATGGCGGTTCCCGACGAGGTCCTGGCCGAGCGCGGCCGCGGCTTTGCGGATCGGCAGATCGGCCGGCTGCGCTATGTGGGTTCCAATGAGGTCACCGGTCCGGTCATTGAGGCCAGCTACAGGCGCTTCCTGGAAGCCTTCGAGGATCACTTGCGGGCCCTGCCCTACCTGATGGGCGGGCGACCCGGCGCCAGCGACTTCGCGACCTACGGCCAGCTGACCCAGCTCGCCGAGTTCGACCCGACGCCCATGGCGCTCACCCTGTCCCTGGCGCCCCGGGTCACCGCCTGGGTCGGGATGATGGAGGACCAGTCGGGCGTCGAGCCCAAGGACAGCGACTGGGTGGACCCGGCGGACCCGCCGCCGACCCTCAAGGCGCTCCTGGCCGAGGTGGGACGGGTCTATGCGCCGGTGATGCTGGCCAACGCCCGGGCGGTGATGGCGGGCGAGGCAGAGGTTCGCGCCCGGGTCGATGGCCAGGCCTGGACCCAGCAGCCCTTCCCCTACCAGGCCAAGTGCCTGAGGGCGCTGCGCGACGCCTACGGCGCCCTCGTTCCCGCAGAACGGGCCCTCGTGGACGCCGCCCTTGACGGAACAGGCTGCGAGGCTCTTCTGGCCGCATGACGCACCAGACCCTGGAACCGGACGGACGCCGCCGCCGCGGGCTCGACAGCCGCGACCGCATCATCGCGGCCATGCTGGATCTGATGCGCGAGGGCGAGGTGGCGCCGGGCGCCGAGCGGGTGGCCGCCCGCGCCGAGGTCGGGCTCAGGACCGTCTTCAGGCACTTCCGGGATATGGACAGCCTCTATGCTGAGATGGCTCGGGCCATCGAGGGTGAGTTGTCGGACCTTCTCACCCTTCCCCTGACGGCGGGAGACGAGGCCGGCCGCCTGGCCGAGATCGCCGAGCGACGTGCGGACGTCTACGAGCGGATCTTCCCCTACAAGCACGCCTCCGGGATGCACCGGCACCGCTCGGTCTTTCTGGAGCGAGGTCATGCGCGGATGGTGGCGAACCTGCGGGACATGCTCGTGGGGGCGCTCCCTGCAGGCTGCGCTGACCCGATGCGGCGGGAGGCCCTGGATCTCCTGCTCAGCTTCGAATCCTGGTCCCGCCTGCGACGTGAGCAAGGTCTGACCCGGGACGTCGCGCTCTCGGTGGTGCTCTCCGCGGCGAGGAAGGTCCTCGGACCGGACATCTCCTGAACGTCACGCCCTTCCGGGAAGAGTGGAGATCTCCACCCTGGCGGCAAAAAGAGGGGAGACAAGGCGCCAGAAGGTCGCGACGATCAGCCCGCCTTGGCCGCCCGGGGTCCGGGGCGGCGAAAACGGGCTCGGACACCAGCTGGAGCGACGCCGATGATCGACCTTTCGAAAGCCACTGCGACCGATGCGTTGACCGCACTGGCCCAGGGCCATGTCTCAAGCGAGGCCCTGCTGACAGCCCAGCTGGAGCGAGTCGAGACGTTCAATCCGACGCTCAACGCCGTGGTGGCGCTGGACATTGATCGCGCCATGGCTGAGGCCCGGGCGGCGGATGAGGCCCTGAAGCAGGGCCGTCGGACCGGGCCGCTTCATGGCCTGCCGATGACCATCAAGGACATCTTCGCCACCAAGGGCCTCCTGACGACCTCCGGGCACGTCCCTCTGGCCGACTACGCCCCGGATGCCGACGCTCCCGCCGTCGCCGCCTTGAAGGCGGCCGGGGCGATCATCTTCGGCAAGACCAACCTTCCCGAATTCGGAGGCGATATCCAGAGTTACAACGACATTCACGGTCTCTGCAGAAACCCCTGGAACCCGGACCGCACGGCCGGCGGATCGTCCGGCGGATCCGGCGCGGCGCTGGCTGCGGGAATGACCTTGCTGGAGCTCGGCAGCGACATCGGAGGCTCGATCCGCGTCCCCTGTCACTACAACGGCGTCTTCGGCCACAAGCCAACCTGGAATGCGGTCGACCGCTTTGGCGAGGGGCCGCGTCCGCCGGTCTGGAGCCACGCCCTGATGGACCTCGTGGTCGCGGGCCCCATGGGACGCTCGGTTGCGGATATTCGTCTCGGTCTCGAGGTCCTGACATCCCTGACCACAGGCGGAATCCCCGGGGCCCGTCTGCCCTCGGCCTCCGCCAGGGCCCACTCCGCGAACAGCCTGAGGGTGGCGATCCATGTCGATGATCCTGCGGCCCCGACGTCTGAAGCCTGCCGGGCCGCCGTTCGGGAGGTGGGCGCGCGCCTGGCGGCGGCGGGCGCCAGCGTCTCGGAACCCGGGCTGCCGGGGCCATCCCTGACGGAACAGAATGCGCTGTACCGCGAGCTCCTGAACGCCGCCATGTCGACCGCCTACGCGGCCAGTCATCAGGAGTGGAAGGCCGCGGACGAGCGCCGTCATCGGTTGCGGGCGGACTACGGGCGCTTCTTCACCGACTATGATGTCCTTCTCGCGCCGATCGCTCCGACCCCGGCCTTCCCGCACAATACGGAGGGACCGATGGGCGCCCGAAAGCTGACAGTGGACGGGGTGGAGGTCGCCTATCTCAGGCATCTGGTCTGGGCGGGCCTCGCCACCCTTCCCGGGCTTCCGGCCACGGCGGTTCCGGTCGCGCTGTCCGATGAGGGCCTTCCGATCGGTCTTCAGGTGATCGGGCCGCTCTGGGGGGACCGCACGACACTGGCCGTCGCGGGCCTGATCGAAACCCTGACCGGAGGATTCAGGCCGCCGCCAGGCTATTGAACTTCAGAAACCGCGGGAGACGGACAGCCGAACGGTGCGCGGCGCGCCGGGCATGATGTTGCTGTCGCCGTGGCTGGTGGGGGACCAGGAAATGTCGCCCAGGTTCTCGACATTGAGCTGAAGGCGATAATCCTCGCCCAGCCTCAGGAAGACGGCGCCGTCGACCCGGGTGAAGCCCGGCAGGGTGACGGCGTTCGAGATCGAGGTGTACATCTCGCTCTGGTGGACGACGCCCAGCCCGATGGAAATCCGGGGGGTGACCTCGACCTTGTTCCAGAGCGAGGCCGTGAGGTCGGGGGTCAGGGCCGCCCGACGTCCGACCGGCGCGGCGGAGGTCTGGCGGGTGATCTCCGCGGACTGGACAGCCATCGTCGCCACGGCTTCCCAGCGCTCGGTGACCTTGCCGGTCAGGCTGAGCTCGAGCCCGGTGCTTCTCTGGGCGCCTGTCTGCACGATACGGCCCGGGGTCGCGGGATCCAGGGCCTGGGTATTCTCGCGGTCAAGCTGGTAGGCCGCCCCAGTGACCATGAGCCGCGGCCCCAGGTCGGCCTTGAACCCGACTTCAAGATTGCGGAAGGACTCCGGCTTCAATGCTTCCGTCGAGAGGGCGAGGCCGGCGAACTGGTCACCCGAGGCGGGCAGGCTGGATACCGAATAGCTGGCGTAGAGCGTCAGCGGCTCCACGGGCCGGACAAGAAGGCCAAGTCTCGGTGACCAGATCCGGTCGGTCCGCGAGAAGTCACGCCGGCCCGTGTTTGCGGCCCTTCGGTCCTCAAGATCGAGGCTGAAGACGTCATAGCGAAGCCCCGCCAGCACCTGGACCTGAGGGCTCAGGTCCGCCTGGACCTGGGCGAAAACCGCGGTGACCTGCGCAACCCCTGAGTTGAAGGCGTCGGACCCCATATTGGCATAGGCCACCGACAGGTTCCGGCGGGTGGGATCGCTCACAGGGGTTCCGAGCAGGGTCAGGAGCCCGCCGGGCCCGCCGAAGCGGCCGGATTCCCGGAGGTTGTCCGTTTCCTGACGCCCCAGTTCCAGACCCGCAAGGAAGACCCGCCTGGCGCCCTCCTCACCCCGGGTCCAGACAAGATCGGTCTGGCTGAAGAGGTTGGTGCGATCCGTATAGGTGCGATAAGCCTGAAGCGGATAGGTTGACGGACGCCCCTGCGCATCGGCCAGGGCCGGGCCTGACGCAAAGACATTGCCATAGCCCTTGTCGTAGCCGCCCCAGACCGTGCGGTGACGGAGGTCCAGATCCGCGCCAAGGGGTTGCTCGAAGGCCAGCCGCAGAGTGTCCCCCTCGAAACGGGACCAGTTCTGAGACGGGTCGCCGAAATAGGCGGACACCGGAATCACAAGCGGACGGCCCTGGAATGACGGCGCACCCCGGTCGATGGTGCGGTCGTCCACGAACCTCTCATAGGTGAGGGTTGCGGTCAGGCCGCTGGCGGCGCGGAGCGTGATGGAGGGATTGACGCCCCAGCGCTCGACATTGGTGTAGTCGCGGTAACTTCCGGAGCGCTCATGGAGGGCGTTCACGCGGCCCGAGAGGGATGCACTGAATGAAGCACCCAGATCGGTGACGACGCGGAGGTGACGGAAATCGCCGACCTCCGCGCTGAGGCCGACATGCCGGCGCCCATCGGCGACCCGGGTCACGCGGTTGATCACGCCGCCGCCGCCGCCGCGCCCGAAGATCATCGCGTTGGGGCCCAGCAGGACCTCGACCCGTTCGACGTTGTAGAGGTCGCGATGATACTGGACGTCGTCGCGGATCCCGTCGACGAAGAAGTCGGCCGTCGAAGCATTGCCGCGAAGGTTGGGGGCGTCCCTGTGGCCTTCACCCTGGCCAATCGTGGCGCCGGGAATGAACCGGAGCACATCCGCCATCGACTGCATGGCCTGATCCCGGATCAGATCCGCAGACACGACGCCGACCGACTGCGGGATATCCCGGAGATCAGCCGAAATGCGAAGGGCCGTATCCAGCCGGTACGGGAGATATCCATCATCCGGCTGGGCGGTGATGATGAGCGGCGAAACCTGGGTCACCTCCTCCTCCGCCCGCGCGCCAGCCGCCCCTGCGAGAAGGCTGGCGGTGACAAGAAGGAGGCCCCGGGTGCTCATCAACGCCTGATGCAACTGAAACTGACAATCGTTCCTAACAAGGACATCTCCCGCCGTAAATGCGAGTTATTCTCAGAAACGACAAATCCGTCGCCCGGGGGTTGCCAGCGGGCCTTCCGCAGACAAGGTAGGGCCGCGATGAAGCCCTTTCCGCTCCCCTGGCGGTCCCCGATCGACGCCTGCCATGCCCTCCGGGACGCGCCCTTCACCCTGTTGATCCATGGAGACGGCGACTCAGGCCGATGGAGTGCTCTCTTCGCCTGCCCCAGGGAGGGCGAGGTCTTCAGGGGAGCGTCGGACGCCTTCCCCCGCGCCCGGTCCTGGCTTGCGGACGGCG
Source organism: Phenylobacterium sp. (assembly GCA_046092925.1). GTDB lineage: Bacteria > Pseudomonadota > Alphaproteobacteria > Caulobacterales > Caulobacteraceae > Phenylobacterium. The sequence continues at coordinate 8,770 of JBJTEN010000153.1, forward strand.
CGCCGCCCAAGGGCCCGGGGAGGCGCCATCCATTCCACCCAGGCGTGGCCGGAGTCCTGGGTTTCGACGCTGGCGACCCAGGGTCCACCGCGCTCACCGGACTGGGCCTCTACGATCTGGTGCTCGTTTTCGACCACGAAACCCGGACCGTGCAATTGCTCGAGGCGCCGGGCGCCGACCCGGCCCGACGGTCCATGCTGATCAGCCTGCTGTATGGCCCCTCGCCGCCTCCGCCCGTCGGGCCGGCAGGCGAAATCACGGATGTGGAGCCCCGCGAGGCCTTTGGCCGCAAGGTGGAGGCCGTCCGGGTCCGCATAGGCGAGGGCGAGTTCTACCAGGCCAACATCTCCCGCCGCTTCGAAGGCGCCCTCGGTCCCGGCGACCACCCCTTCGATCTCTTCCGGCGTCTCGCCCGGTCGAGCCCCGCTGCATTCGCCTCCTACGCCCCCCTCCCGGGCTGCGCCATTGTCTCGAACTCCCCCGAGCGCCTGGTCAGGGTTCGCTCGGATCGCGCCGGGCGGGTCGCGAGGGCCAGTCCGATCAAGGGCACGGCGCCGCGGGGCGCGACGGCGGCCGAGGATGACCGCAACGCGGCGGCTCTCCTGGTAAGCGAGAAGGACCGTGCCGAAAACCTGATGATCGTCGACCTGATGCGAAACGACCTCTCGGCCGCCTGTCGACCCGGCTCGGTGAAGACGCCTGTGCTGTTCGAGCTCAAGACCCTGCCCAATGTGCATCATCTGGTCTCGCATGTGGAAGGGCGTCTGCGTGAGGATCGCACCGCCCTGGATCTCCTGGAGGGGTGCTTCCCCGCCGGGTCGATCACGGGCGCCCCCAAGCGGCGGGTCATGACCGCCATACGGGAGATAGAGGGTGCGCCCCGAGGCGCGGATTATGGCTCCATCTTCTGGGCGGGTTTCAACGGCGAACTGGACGCCAGCGTTCTGATCCGCACCGCAACCTGCCGCGAAGCGTCTGGCGGATGGTCGACCTCCTTCCGGGTCGGTTGCGGAATCACCTCGGACTCCGACCCTGAGGCGGAGACCCTTGAGACCGAGGCCAAGGCGGGGAAACTCCTCCAGGCCATTTGCGGCGATCAGGCATGAGTGTCTGGCGCGACGGGGACTGGATCGTCGGAGGCGACGCCCTGCCGGCCGATGACCGGGGGCTGACCCTCGGAGACGGCCTCTTCGAAACCCTGCTCGCCATAGGTGGACGCCTGATCCATCCAGGTTTGCATTTCCGGAGACTGACCGGTTCCGCCGCCGCCCTGGGCCTGCCGCCGCCGCCCGATGCGGAGCGGCTTGAGGACATCGCCGTCCAGGCCGTTGCAAGGTCGGGATTGGAACAGGGCCGGGCCGCCATCCGCATGACGCTGACCGCCGGGTCCTCGGATCGCGGACTGGCCCGTGCGCCTCATGCCGCGCCACGGATCCTGATCACGGCAAGCCGAGCGCCGGAGGCCGGGACGCCGGTGCGGGTGGTGACCGTCGACGTCAGGCGCAACCCGACCTCGCCCTCTTCACGCCACAAGACCCTGTCCTATATCGACAATGTCATGGCCCTTAGGGAGGCCCAGGCCCTGGGGGCCGACGAGGCGCTGCTCCTGAACATCCACGGAAGGCCGACCTGCGCCGCTGCCGCCAACATCATCCTGCTCGTCGATGGCGAAATGGTCACGCCGGCGCTCTCGGAGGGCGTTCTCGCCGGAACAACCAGAGAGCGACTTCTCGGCGTGTTTCCCGACCTCGCGGCCCGGCCCGTGTCCCCGACCGAAGCCCTCAGGGCAAGCGGGCTTGTCCTGACAAACGCCCTTCGCGGAGTGCGGCCCGCCCTGGCGTGGGACGGCCGCGCCCTGCCCGACAGCACGAGCCTCGCCCAGCGACTGGGTTCCGCGCTCGAAGACGACGTCCGCTGACGCCGTCCCTTTCCATCATGCGGGACCCTGCTAGCCTCGGTCCAATATCCGGATTTGGAGGTTCGACATGTCGATCGAAGAGCACGCGCCCTCGGACGAGGATCTGGTTCGAAGGGCGCAGCGGCGGGTCGCCCTGCGGATGGGGTTCCTGACCCACGCGCTGGTCTACGCTCTGGTGAATGGCGTCATGATCGCCTTCAACCTCGTCCGCGGCGGTCCCCTCTGGTCGTTCTGGCCGCTCTTCGGCTGGGGGATAGGGCTGGCGGCGCATGGCGCCGCGACCTGGTTCTCGCTGAACGGCGAGGGGCTGCGCGAGCGCATGCTCAGGCAGGAGATCGAAAAGCTCCGCCGGGACCGTTAAGGCGAAAGGGCCTCAGGAACCTCGTTTCGGCCCGCCGCGTCCGGCGCCCCAGGGCGGCGGCGAAGGGGAGTTCGGGCGGCGCTTGCCGGGTGAGCCGGCCTTGACGCCCTTGGCGGCGGACCGAGGCTTGCCGGTCCAGGGACGATCCCCGGGGGTGGACACGGTTCGCGCGTTCATCTCGGCGGGCTTTTTCCGAAAAGGTTTTGCGGGCCGGGGCGCGGGAGAGGTTTCGCGGCCTCCCTCCTGCGTCTCCAGCCGGGGCGCGCGGCGGGGCGGCGCCTGGGTCCTTGGGCGGTCTCCCGGCTCGTGCGTCCGCGTCGTGAGCCCGAGCCGGGAGGGGCGCTCCGCAGCCCCGGGGGCCTCCGACGGCGTGATGCGGGTTCCGTCGGGAAGCGGCGCGGCGACGGCGGCGGTGAAGGCCGGCGAGGCCTCCCGGACGATCTCGAAACGGGTTTCGTTGTCGAGGACGCGGATGAAGCCAATCTCGCGCTTGGTCACGCCCCCCGCACGGCAGATATTGGGAATGAGCCATTTCGGGTCGGCCCCGTCCTTCCGGCCGATGTCGATGCGGAACCAGTCGCTTTCGCCGGGCTCACGCCGGGTCGGCGCCTCGCGCCGGGCCTCTCCCCTCGCCTCCTCCCGGCCCACGGGGGACCAGCGCGGCGGCGCATCGTCAACCACATCCTCCGGCGGAGGAAGCTTCTCGCGGTAGAGCCGCATCAGGGCGCCGGCCACCTGTTCCGGAGACATCCGCTCCAGGAGGCGGCGGCCCTCCTCCAGGCAGTCCTCGTCGGGTGGCGACACGAGAATCGGGTCTTCCAGCATGCGCTGGCGGTCCTTTTCGCGGATCTCGTCAGCGGTCGGCGGGCCGGACCATTCGGCGCGGATGGAAGCCGCCTGGAACAGGAGCTCGGCCTTGCGCCGCCGGGCCTTGGGGACGAGCAGGACCGAGACGCCCTTGCGCCCCGCCCGGCCCGTCCGGCCCGAACGGTGCAGGAGGCTCTCGACGTTGACCGGCACCTCGGCGTGGATGACGAGGCCCAGGTCGGGCAGGTCCAGCCCCCGGGCCGCCACGTCGGTGGCGACGCAGACCCGGGCGTGGCCGCCGCGCAGGGCCTGGAGGGCCTCGGTCCTCAGGTCCTGGGTCAGCTCGCCCGACAGGCCCACCACGGAGAAGCCCCGCTCGCGCAGGGTGGCCGTCAGATGCTTCACCCGCTCGCGGGTGTTGGCGAAGACCAGGGCGCCGGGCGCCTCGTAGAAGCGCAGCAGGTTCACCACCGCCAGGTCCGCCTGGCTGGCGAGGACCCGAACCGCCCGGTAGGCGATGTCGCCATGCGGGGCGTCCCGGTCGACGGTGTCGATGCGAAGGGCGTCGCGCTGGTAGGCCGCGGCGAGGCGGACGATCTCCCGCGGCAGGGTGGCGGAGAAGAGCAGGGTGCGACGCTCTGCGGGGGTGGCCTCGAGCAGGAAGGTCAGGTCTTCCTGGAAGCCCATGTCCAGCATCTCGTCGGCCTCGTCGAGGACGACGGCCTTGAGGCCCGACAGGTCGAGGGCGCCCCGCTCGGCGTGATCGCGCAGGCGGCCTGGCGTCCCGACCACGATGTGGCCGCCCCTCTGGAGGGCGCGCCGCTCGGTCCGCGGGTCCATGCCGCCGACACAGGTGAGAATTCCCGCCCCCGTGGCGGCGTAAAGCCAGGTGAGTTCTCCGGCGACCTGAAGCGCCAGCTCACGGGTCGGGGCGATGACGAGGGCGACCGGCGCGCCGGCTTCCTCAAAGGACTCGGAAAGACCCAGCAGTGTGGGCGCGAGGGCGAGGCCGAAGGCGACGGTCTTGCCTGAACCGGTCTGGGCCGAAACCAGAAGGTCGCGGTCATCCGGCGCCTCCAGGACCCGGGCCTGGACGGGGGTGGGCTCGGCGTAGCCGCGTTCGGAAAGCGCGCGGTCGAGCGCGGGATGACTTGCGGGAAAGGGCATGGGCGGCGGCCTATAGCACAGCGCGGGCGAAAGAGTGGCGGAAAGGTTGGCGTCGCCTTCAGTCGAAGAGCGCCACCGGGGAACGCCTGGCGGCGGTGAAGTCGGGGCCCTCTTTTCGCCCAGAGGCGGGGTCCTGACTCCGGGGTGACGGAGGTCGAGCCCCGCCCTCGCCCGCAAGGCGCACAAATGTTCTTTTTTTGTTCTTGCCAGGATAAGCCGGGGATGCAAGTCTTCTGGCTGGGGGTCATGAAGGAGAGAAGGCATGACGCAGGCGCAGAGACGCCCCAACGACTCCCCACCTGAACCGATTGAAGCCTTCATGGCGAGGAGGCTGCGGGAGGTCACAGGGTTCCGGGGCGGGTATCGCGACATCGCCCCTGTCCTCGTTCGCACCCTGGCGACGGGCCCCGCAGGTCTGGTCGCCGCGGCGATGCTCGACGCCCGGCGACGGGCCGGGGCGGCGCAGGATCGCACCCGGACCCGGGGGGTTCCCCAGTCGCGGCCGGCCGCCGTTACGCCCACCAGGTCCGTCATCAGGGTCGCGGCGGCTCCCGTGGTCGCCCCTTCTCGATCGACGCCGGTCTCGAAGGGCCTTGGTCGGATCGTATCTGCGCTTGACAGGAGCCCGCAGGCCAAGGCGATCGCAGGGGACGCCGCCATGCTCGCCGCCACGGTTCCAGGTGCGGCGAGGGGTCTCTGGCATCTCGCAGAGGACGTCGTCGCCACCGGGGCCTCCGGCGTCCAGATGCTGGATCCGGAAAAGCGGCGCACCGCCCTACGCAGCCTGGTGAAGGCGGCGGACGCCGGGGCCAGTTTCGCGAGCGAGGCCATCGCCGAACCTGCCGAAACGGCGTCGAGGGTCAGGGACATCCTTCAGGACTTCGCTCGCGGACTTGCGGTGAAGACCCTGCCCTCCGAGACACCTGTCGAAGACACCTTCATGGATGAAATCGACCGCAAGGTCGGCATCGGGCTCAACCAGGGGGAATTGCTCTTCGATGTCGCGTCCCTCTTCACCGGCGGCGCCGCGCTGAAGGGCCTTGCCGGCGCCGGCAAGGCGGCGGGCGGGCTCAAGACCATCGAGCACTATGT
>JBJTEN010000154.1:0-3539 GCA_046092925.1 Phenylobacterium sp.
GGGGCCGGATGCTCTATGACCAGGTCGGGGTACAGACCCCCTTCATCCGCTACAATAGGCTGAGCTGAGAGAGACAAATGCATCCCAATCCCGCCTTCCGCCGCGTTGATGCTGCCAAAAGCCTTGAGTTGGTGCGAGAACGGTCCTTTGGCATCCTGATCGCTCAGGGTGCCGACGGGCCGCTGGCGAGCCACATTCCGTTTCTGCTCTCTGCCGATGGGTCGGTCGTCGAGTTCCACCTAGTCCGGAATTCCGCCATGGCGCGGGCGATTGCCGATGGCGCACCGGTTCGGCTGATCGTGGAAGGCCCCGAAGGATATATCTCGCCCGACTGGTACGGGATCGCGGATCAGGTTCCCACATGGAACTATGTCGCCGTCCATCTGGTGGGCGAGGCGCGGCTGACGGCCGAAGACGGCTTGCGCGATCTGCTGGATCGCCTTTCGGCTCATTTCGAGGCCCGTCTTCTGCCGAAGAGGCCCTGGACCTCGGACAAGATGGCCGAAGGGGTGATGGAGCGCATGATGCGCGCCATTGTGCCCTGCGCCATGCGGGTCGGCGATCTGCAATCAACCTGGAAACTGGGCCAGAACAAGACCGAGGACGCACGCTCGGGAGCTGCCGAAGGTCTGGAAGGTCAAGGCAACGCAGCCTTGGCGCGCTTGATGCGGAGCGTGCCCGAGTGATGGCCCTGTGTTGGCATGGTCGATGCCGCCATGCCAACACAGGGCAGCGTACAGGGCTAACTATTCCGACAAGCCCCGAGGTCTGTTCAGGGCCTGCGGAGTTTGTCGGTCTGCGAGAATTCCGGAGTAGCGTGGCGTGCGTGGTTATAGCCTGAACTGTGCAAATTGGTCCCCCGGACAGGCCACAGTGACCACTCCCAGGCTGCGCCGAGACGTTCCCAGGCTTGTTCGCGCGTAAATTGGCGGGATTGCCGCTGCAAATGGCGAGAGCTGCACTGAGCCGCTCCGGGCCTCGCCGATAGGCTGCGGCAAACGACTCAGAAAGGAACGATCCGTGACCCAATCCCTTCGCTTTGGCCTGCTGGCGTGCTGCGCATACTTCATATGCATGGCGGTTGCACACTTCTTCGGGATCAAGCTGCCTATCCTTTTCGTGTACTTCGATACGCCCTTCCATGCGTACCAGGACAAGATCATCTCTTTCGCAGTCCTTGCCTATGTCGGCCTGTTCTTCCTTGCTTCGAGAGACATCAAGGCAGTTCCAGTTGCTTTGGCGGTGCTTGGACTGACGGTCCTCGGCCTCGCCTCGGTCAATCTCTCCCAGGCGCTTGCATCCGTCCTGTCGCCGGGCCAGGCCACTTGGCCTTACTGGGCACAAACCGCGATTATCGGGGTCATCTGGCTTGCCTTGTTGGCCCTCTATCTTGGCCGGTCAGGGGCGCGGCAGGGCTGAGGGCGCGCCGAACTTCCGGCGGTAGTCGGCGGGGGACAGGCCCACGATCCGTTTGAAGACTCGGCGGAACGTGGCCACGTCGCTGTAGCCAAGCTCCCAACCGATCTGTTCGACGCTGGCCCGGGAAAGTTCCAGCCGTGACCGCGCCGCCTGAACCCTGACATTCTGGAGATAGGCAACCGGGCCAAGCCCGGTCGCCTGGCCGAACCGACGCAGGAACGTGCGCTCGGACATGCCCGCGTCACGTGCCAAGGCGGCCGTCCTATGGGTTCCGGCGAGGTGCTCGGCCAGCAGGATCTGGATCTTCCGGATCGCCGCGTCGTTGTGGGACAGATCGGGGGCGAAGGTTGCGTAGGGACTCTGATCCCTGTCCGGCGGGTCGATCACGAACATCTTCGCCGTGCTCAGCATCAGACTTCGGGTGCCCAATCGCTCGATCAGGTGAAGGGCGAGGTCGGTCCATGCCATGACCCCACCCGCGGTCACGATGTCGCCCTGATCGAGGAGCAGACGGTCCGTATCCACGATCACGCGCGGATGACGGGTCCTGAACTCGGCCGCGTGCATCCAATGCGTCGTCGCCCTTCGGCCGTCCAGAAGGCTGGCCTGGGCGAACAGGAAGGCGCCAGAACAGACGGATGCCAAGAGGCTCCCGTCCTTTTGAAGAGAGCGGAGGCGCTTGTTCCAACCGTCAGGCAGAGTTGGCGGGGAAAGCGTCAGCGCAGGCGGAATGATGACCACCAAGGCAGCCTCAGGGGGCATATCCCGCGCTGCAGCATCGGGAAACGAACCCCCTTGGGCGAGCGCATGCTGGCGGGCGAAGGCGAACATGTCCTGCATGCCCAGGATCGCAGACCGCTGGGCACCCGGATAATCCAGGATGACGATGGTCGCCTGATCTCCGTCAGGCGGGCTCGTGGCTGCGTTCCTCAGGGCACGTCCTTCCCTTCGGCCGCGCTGTACAGGTAGAACCAGTCTTCGCGGGTGAGGGTCACGGATGTAGCCTCAGACAGGCGGCGGATCCGGTCGAGGGAGTTCGTCCCCATAACGGGCATGATCCCCGCAGGATGGGCCAGAAGCCAGGCCACCGTCACCGCCGCACGGTCCAGGCCGAAGGCTGATGCCATCCGGTCAAGCCTTTGACCCAGCTCGCTTTCCCCGGTCATCAGGCTCCCACCGCCCAGGGGAGACCAGGCCATCGCCCGCATGCCGGCCCTGCGGATCTCGGACAGGTCGCCGTTGGTGAAGGCCTCGCGGGCCTGAAGGCTCAGTTCGATCTGGTTCACCGACAGCGGCGTCTTCATCCGCGATTGCAGCAGCGCGCTGTCCCAGGGGCGGAAGTTCGAAACGCCCACCGCCCGCACCTTGCCCGAGGCCACAAGGTCGTCCAGCGCCCGCCCCGTCTCGTCGAAATCCATGAACGGGTCGGGCCGATGGATCAGGAGAAGGTCGATCCGGTCGGTTCCCAGAAGGCGGAGGGATCGCTCGACCGAAGCCGTCACATGGCGGCGCGAGGTGTCGTAATGCTTGAGCCGCGCCTCCGCATAGTCCCCCATGGGCGCGACGATGCCGCATTTCGTCACGATCTCGATCCGGTCGCGCAGGTCCGTCCCGCGGATCGCCTCTCCGAACAAGGCCTCGACCGTATAGCCGCCGTAGATGTCGGCATGGTCCATCGTGGTGATGCCCTGTTTAAGGCAGGCCTCGACCTTGGCGCGGATGTGACCATCGGATGTGTCGGGGTCATCGCCAAGCCGCCACATCCCGTACACTATGCGCGACAGGCTGACGCCGTCTGACAGGGGGACACGTTGCATTCCGATTTCCTTTTGGCTTGCCATCAAGATTTTGACCCGGGCGGATATATCGCCCGGGTCCAGATTTCACCAGTTGCCAGTGTTCGGCATCGACGCCCAGGGCTCGGCCGGGGCGAGGTGTTCGCCCTCTTGCAAGAGCTCCAGAGAAATGCCGTCCGGGGTGCGGACAAAGGCCATGTGGCCATCCCGAGGCGGGCGGTTGATGGTCACGCCCGCGGCCATCAGGCGGGCGCAGGTCGCGTAGATGTCCTGCACGCGGAAGGCCATGTGGCCGAAGTTCCGTCCGCCGGAGTAGGTCTCGGG